>NZ_JBGLYV010000108.1:0-18149 GCF_047304225.1 Pseudomonas sp. Pseusp3
CTCCCACAGTTGGAATGCATTTCCCTGTGGGAGCGGGCTTGCTCGCGAAGGCGTCCGCCAGAACAACACCAAATAATCAGACCGCCGCAGGCACGCCGCTGTGAAAACGAAACTCCACATCCGGCGACTCAATCAGTTCCTGCTCGGCGGCGCGGACCTTGTCGATCACCTGGGCAATATCCTTGGCGTCGCCGTACTGGTAGGCCAGTTTCAGGTAACCCTGGAAGTGCCGGGCCTCGCTCTTGAGCAGACCGAAATAGAACTTACCCAGTTCTTCGTCCAGATGCGGCACCAGCGCTTCGAAACGCTCGCAACTGCGGGCCTCGATGAATGCCCCCACCACCAATGTGTCCACCAGTTTCACCGGCTCGTGACTGCGTACCACCTTGCGCAGCCCCGAAGCATAGCGCCCGGCGGACAGTTGGCGCAGCGCGATCTTGCGGCGTTTCATCAGGCGCATGACCTGTTCGTGGTGCACCAGCTCTTCCCGGGCCAGGCGCGACATCATGTTGATCAGGTCTACGTGGGAGTGATACTTGGCGATCAGGCTCAATGCGGTGCTGGCGGCCTTGAATTCGCAGTTCTTGTGGTCGATCAGCAGGGTTTCCTGATCGGCCAGCGCGGCTTGAACCCAGCCGTCGGGGGTGCGGCAGCCAAGGAACTCGTGAATTTCGGGAAGGATCATGGGGCTCACGGAAAAATAGGTTCAAAACGAAGGGCGCCGATTATACCGGCCTGCCCGCAGACCACCAGTCGCCAACCGTTGATATGCATCAAGTCCCCGAATCGCAGACAGCAACTATAGTTGTGCAACGCCGTGCTTTTTCATTTTCAGGAGATCCCGATCATGCAAGCCGTACGCAGCATTCTGGTGGTCATCGACCCCGAACACTCCGAAAGCCTGGCGCTCAAACGGGCGAAGCTGATTGCCGGTGTGACCCAGGCGCATCTGCATCTGCTGGTGTGCGATCCCAAGCATGATCACAGTGGCATGTTGGGTGTGCTCAAGGCCGCTTTACTGTCGGACGGTTACAGCGTCACCACTGAACAGGCCTGGAATCATAGCCTGCATCAAACCATCACCGATGTGCAGCAAGCCGAAGGTTGCGGCCTGGTGGTGAAGCAGCATTTTCCCGACAGCACACTGAAAAAGGCCCTGCTGACACCCGAGGACTGGAAATTGCTGCGCCAATGCCCTTCCCCGGTACTGCTAGTGAAAACCGCCGGTTCATGGAAAGACAAAGTGATCCTGGCCGCTGTCGACGTCGGCAACACCGACTCCGAACACCGCCACCTGCACGACACGATCATTGATCATGGCTATGACATCGCAACCCTGGCCAAGGCCCACCTGCACGTGATCAGCGCCCACCCGTCACCGATGCTGTCGTCGGCCGACCCGACGTTTCAACTCAGCGAAACCATCCAGGCGCGCTACCGCGAGCAATGCAAGTCGTTCCAGACTGAATTCGACATTGACGATGAGCACCTGCACATCGAGGAAGGCCCGGCGGATGTGCTGATCCCGTTCATGGTGCACAAGCTGCAGGCGGCGGTGACGGTGATCGGTACCGTGGCCCGCAGCGGTTTGTCCGGGACCCTGATCGGCAATACGGCGGAAGTGGTGCTGGATGCGGTCGAGAGCGATGTGCTGGTGCTCAAGCCGCAGGAAATCGAGGATCATCTGGAGGAGATTGCGAACAATCATTGAGATTTGTAGCGACTGTCAGGACGCCTTCGCGAGCAAGTCGAATCGTCGCACCGCCGCTCCCACATTTGAAATGCATTCCCTTGTGGGAGCGGGCTTGCTCGCGAAGCTTTTCAGGATCTAACCGCCAAAGGCGTCTTTCAGGAACCCCGGCGCAATGTAGCGCTGGTAATGCGCCTCGGAGAGCAGGAAAAATTCCCGATCAATGGCATCGCGCAATTCCGGCAGGTTCCAGTCGCGAAACTCCGGCAGCAACACCATGCCGTAGGCTTCCAGGTTGTTGATCACCCGCGCGCCCCGCGCGATCAACTGGTAGGCCCAGCAGTATTCCGACTGATGGGGCACAAAACGGATCTTGCGTTGCTCCAGCTGCATTCTCAGTAGTGCCGGGTCGAAAATTTCCACCTTGGCGGCCATCACCTGCGACAGCAACTGCTCCAGGCGCAGCCATACCGCGCGCTTCTCTTCCTCGTTGTAACCGTTCCAGTGGATCACTTCGTGGTGGAAACGCTTGCAGCCGCGGCACACCAGGTCTCCGTAAACAGTGGAGCAGAGGCCGACGCAAGGTGTCTTGATGGTCTGATTGGGCATAGATAGGCAAAACGCGAGAAAGCAGGACAGGCCGGCATGTTAGCCCTTTGTCCGCCATTGATCACCCCTCAAAGTTCAGGGCCTTGGGTGAATCGGGGTTTACCGGCCGCCTCCACCAAAGTCCAATAAAACCTGACTTACCTTTAATTTTTTTTTGCCGTAGAATCAGCCTGCCTTTTTAGGCGCCAATGTCCGTTAGAAGCTGTTTTCAAAGCGTCACGAGCACAGTCGTTCCTTCAGAGCGGTGTTGGCGAGGGGTTTTTCCAGCGGGGAAAAGCCCAACGCCAACCCTCATCAGCTCCCGTTCTGCAGGCGTAAAACTTTGAAAGCAGCTTCTGTAAGGAATTGTCGGTAATTCTGGCTAAGTGGCTCACAACGCCATGCAGCGCATGAGTACGGCAATTTCGGGATGAGCGTCCCGGACACCCATTTGGGACCACTGATGAGGGTAATAACTGTGCTTGAAGCCTACCGCAAACATATCGAAGAGCGCGCAGCACTGGGTATCGTTCCCCAGCCGCTAAACGCCGAACAAACTGCAGGCCTGGTCGAGCTGCTGAAAAATCCCCCGGCTGGCGAAGAAGCATTCCTCGTTGACCTGATCACCAATCGCGTTCCGCCAGGCGTGGACGAAGCTGCCTATGTCAAGGCCGGCTTCCTGTCCGCCATCGCCAAAGGCGAAGCCAAATCCCCCCTGATCGACAAGAAGCGCGCTGTTGAACTGCTCGGCACCATGCAGGGCGGCTACAACATCGTGACTCTGGTAAACCTGCTGGACGACGCCGAACTGGCACCAGTAGCTGCCGAAGAACTCAAGCACACCCTGCTGATGTTCGATGCCTTCCACGACGTCGCTGAAAAAGCCAAGAACGGTAACGTTCACGCCAAAGGCGTGCTGCAATCCTGGGCTGACGGCGAGTGGTTCGTGAAGCGCCCGACCCTGGCCGACAAGATCAGCCTGCGCGTGTTCAAGGTCACCGGCGAAACCAACACCGACGACCTGTCCCCTGCTCCGGATGCCTGGTCCCGTCCGGACATCCCGCTGCACGCCCTGGCCATGCTGAAAATGGCTCGCGACGGCATCGTGCCGGACGAGCAAGGCGTCACCGGTCCGATGAAGCAGATCGAAGAAATGCGCAACGCCGGCTTCCCGATCGCCTACGTCGGCGACGTAGTCGGTACCGGTTCTTCGCGTAAATCGGCGA
Source organism: Pseudomonas sp. Pseusp3 (assembly GCF_047304225.1). Taxonomy (NCBI): domain Bacteria; kingdom Pseudomonadati; phylum Pseudomonadota; class Gammaproteobacteria; order Pseudomonadales; family Pseudomonadaceae; genus Pseudomonas; species Pseudomonas sp. Pseusp3. The sequence continues at coordinate 3,505 of NZ_JBGLYV010000108.1, forward strand.
CCAACTCGGTACTGTGGTTCTTCGGCGACGACGTTCCTTACGTGCCGAACAAGCGTGCCGGCGGTTTCTGCTTCGGCAGCAAGATCGCTCCGATCTTCTACAACACCATGGAAGATGCCGGCGCACTGCCAATCGAATTCGACGTATCCAACATGCACATGGGCGACGTGATCGACCTGTACCCGCATGCTGGCAAAGTCTGCAAGCACGGCACCGACGAAGTCCTGACCACCTTCGAAATGAAGACCCCGGTCCTGCTGGACGAAGTTCGCGCTGGCGGCCGTATTCCGCTGATCATCGGCCGTGGCCTGACCGAGAAGGCTCGTGCCGAGCTGGGTCTGCCACCTTCGACCCTGTTCAAGAAGCCTGAAGCACCGGCTGAAAGCACCAAGGGTTTCACCCTGGCGCAGAAAATGGTCGGCAAGGCTTGCGGTGTGACCGGCGTTCGTCCGGGCACCTACTGCGAACCGAAGATGACCACCGTGGGTTCCCAGGACACCACCGGTCCAATGACCCGTGACGAACTCAAAGACCTGGCGTGCCTGGGCTTCTCGACCGACCTGGTGATGCAGTCCTTCTGCCACACCGCGGCTTATCCAAAGCCGATCGACGTGACCACCCACCACACCCTGCCTGACTTCATCATGACCCGCGGCGGCGTTTCCCTGCGTCCGGGCGACGGCATCATCCACTCGTGGCTGAACCGCATGCTGCTGCCGGACACCGTCGGTACCGGTGGTGACTCCCACACCCGTTTCCCGATCGGCATTTCGTTCCCGGCCGGTTCCGGCCTGGTAGCGTTCGCCGCTGCCACCGGCGTCATGCCGCTGGACATGCCTGAGTCGATCCTGGTTCGCTTCAAAGGCGAACTGCAGCCAGGCGTCACCCTGCGTGACCTGGTTCACGCCATTCCTTACTACGCGATCCAGAAAGGCCTGTTGACCGTAGAGAAGAAAGGCAAGAAGAACGCCTTCTCCGGTCGCATCCTGGAGATCGAAGGTCTGCCTAAACTGACCGTAGAGCAAGCGTTCGAACTGTCCGACGCCTCGGCCGAACGTTCGGCTGCCGGTTGCACCATCCAGCTGTCCAAAGAGTCGATCGCCGAGTACCTGCAATCGAACATCACCCTGCTGCGCTGGATGATCGGCGAAGGCTACGGCGATGCGCGTACCCTGGAACGTCGTGCTCAAGCGATGGAAGCCTGGCTGGCCAACCCTGAGCTGCTGGAAGCTGACAAGGACGCTGAATACGCCGAAGTCATCGAGATCGACCTGGCCGACATCAAGGAGCCTGTGCTCTGCGCGCCGAACGACCCGGACGACGCTCGCCTGCTCTCCAGCGTTGCTGGCGAGAAGATCGACGAAGTGTTCATCGGTTCGTGCATGACCAACATCGGTCACTTCCGCGCCGCCGGCAAGTTGCTGGAACAGGTCAAGGGTCAGCTGCCAACCCGTCTGTGGCTGTCGCCGCCGACCAAGATGGACGCTCACCAACTGACCGAAGAAGGCTACTACGGCATCTACGGCAAGGCCGGCGCTCGCATGGAAATGCCAGGCTGCTCGCTGTGCATGGGTAACCAGGCACGTGTAGAGGCCAACTCCACTGTAGTGTCGACGTCGACCCGTAACTTCCCGAACCGTCTGGGTGACGGCGCGAACGTCTACCTGGCTTCGGCCGAGCTGGCGTCCGTGGCCTCCATCCTGGGTCGCCTGCCGACCGTCGAGGAGTACATGGAATACGCTGGCAAGATCGACAGCATGGCGGCCGATGTCTACCGCTACCTGTCCTTCGACCAGATCGCCGAGTTCCGTGAAGCTGCTGCGAACGCCAACATTCCGGTCGTTCAAGCCTAACGTTGCAACGCAATGAAAAACGCCGCCCATCGTGAGATGGACGGCGTTTTTTTATGCCCACGATGGACCACTATCCCCTGTGGGAGCGGGCTTGCTCGCGAAAGCTGTGTGTCAGTCCATACAAATATTGACTGACACTCCCTCTTCGCGAGCAAGCCCGCTCCCACAGGGGTCATGCGTTCAACTGAAGGGCCTGCTGCACCGCACCATCCACGCTCAACCCGCTCAGCACCACAGCGTTGGCCTCCACCTCCGGCAACGCCGCCAGCGCCGCTTGCGCACTGTCCTTGAGACGAGCCAGAGTCAGGCGCTTGCCTTCCTGATGCACCCGCACGAAAAACGCCTGCAACGCCTCGATGCTGGTGCCATCCAGGTCGGGGGATTCCTCAAGACTGAGAATCACTGAATGAACGGGTTCCTGTGAGTGCCGGACCAGACGCAAGGCGCCGCCAAGAATCCGCTCGACGTTGGCAAAGAACAACGCTTCACCCGGACGGACAATCAACACGCCTGGCACTGATTGCGCCGTTGGATGGCGTTGCAGATCGACAAAGTCGTGACCGCCATCGATGCGCCCCAGAATCTGAATATCCGCCGCCGACATCTGCTTGAGCATCAGCAACACACTGATCGCCACCGCCACCAGCAAGCCATCCAGCACCCCCAGCACCAACACGGCACCCACGGCGCAGATCACCAGCAGACGGTCACGGCGCCAGATGAAATACCGTCCCAGCGGCTGCAGGCTCAGACCGCGTCCCAGTGCATGGATAACGATGGCGGCCAGGATCGGCTCCGGGGTCAGGGCGATGTAAGGCAGCACCGTCAGGACAATGACCAGCACCACCAGCGCCGCCACGATACCGGCCAGGCGCGAAGTGGCACCTGCCGCTTCATTGGCCGACGTGGCCGAATACCCCGCGCCGGCCGGCATGCCGTGGAACAGGCCGGACAACAGGTTGCTAGCCCCCAGCGCCAGCAGATCTCGGTTGGAGGTGACGCGGTCCCCATGCTTGAGCGCATAGGCACTGATCGAGCCATAAGACTCCGCATACAGAATCATCACCATGGCGAACGCCAATTCACCCAGACGCAGCCAGTCGGCAAACGGCAGTACCGGCAACTTCGGCACCTCCAGGCTCAGGTCGATCACGCCGATCAGCTTCACGCCATAAGCCGGCAGGTCCAGCCACTGCCCCGCCGCAACGCCAATGACCACCACCAACAAACCACCTGGCAGACGTCGAAACCGTGCGAACAGCCATAACAAGGCCAATGCCACGGCGCCGACGCCAGCCGCCGCCCAGTTCCATTGCGGCATTTGCTCCAGCAGTTGCGGCAGAAAGCGCACCAGGTTGGCATCGGTCAAATGCACACCGACCACGCTGGCGACCTGCTTGAGAATGATGGTCAGCGCCAGTCCGAAGGCAAAACCGCGCAACACCGGTTTGGCAATGAACGACGTCACGCTGCCGAGCTTGAACAGCCCGGCCAGCAGGAAAAACATCCCGGTCACCAGCACCAGGCCGAAGGCCAGGGTCGAGCGCAGTTGCGGGTCGCCATTGGCCAGGGTGGCGGTCGCGGCGGCCAGCACGGCGGCGGAAGATGAGGTAGCCGAGACGATGGCGAAGCGGCTGGTGCCGAACAGGCCATAACACAACAATCCGGCGAACAAGGCGATCACCCCGGCCTGGGGCGCCAGTGCGGCGATGCCTGAGTAAGCGACCGCCTCGGGCAGCAGCAGGCCGGCAATCGACAAACCTGCCAGCAGGTCCTGCCAGCGATTGGGCGGCTCAACGGGGTTAGGCGGTAAGGCGCTCGACAATCCAGTGTCTCCAGTCGAAAAAAACCCGCTGCGCGAGTGATACGCACAGCCGCCACTGTAGCTCAAAAGCAAAAGATCGCCGCCTGTAGCGAAGCTGAAGTGAACGCACTCCCCTGTAGGAGCGAGACTGCTCGCGAAAAATCCCAGGGCAACACGGGCACCCAGACACCCCCGCGTCATCGTTGACGCCCATCGCGGGCAAGCCCGCTCCTACAGTTTGATCGGGCTACAACTGAAGTGAACGCGCTCCCCTGTAGGAGCGAGCCTGCTCGCGAAAAATCCCAGGACAACACGGGCACCCAGACACCCCGCGTCATCTCTGACATGCTTTTGCTTTGGCTTTTGATCTGCCCTGCCCCATCGGGAGGCCGAGCGCAGGTTCTGCGCAGTAGGTAACCCGGCATGGATGCCGGGTTAGCCGCGTACGGCCATGGATGGCCGATCGCGGCGGGCCCTGTAGGAGCGAGCTTGCTCGCGATGGTCGTCAACGATGACGCTGGGCACCTGACACCCCTCGCGAGCAAGCTCGCTCCTACAGGCTTCTCCAAGTAACCCGCCGTAAAGGCGGAACCAATAGTGGCCATTACCGCAACAATGGATATGTCCACCATCCAAAAAAAAACGGCCAACCCGAAACCCGGATCAGCCGTCATTCACTCACCAAAACAAACAGCAATCACGCACTCAGCGAATAGACCAACGCCGAAATCGCCACCAGACCCACCGCCGTCACGAAGACATTGGACGCCTGACCGCGATAACGTGTCATCGTCGGCACCTTGCGGATGGCATACATCGGCATCAAAAACAGGATCGCCGCAATCACCGGACCACCGAGGGTTTCGATCATGCCGAGGATGCTCGGATTCAACGTAGCGACGACCCAGCACACCACCAACATGAACGCAGCGGTCATGCGGTCCAGCGACTTGGCGGACGGACGCTTGCCGCTCTTGACGATCAGGCCCTTGAGGCCTTCGCTGGCACCGATGTAGTGCCCCAGGAACGACTTGGAAATGGCCACGAAGGCAATCAACGGCGCCGCAAAGGCAATGGTCGGATTGCTGAAGTGGTTGGCCAGGTACGACAGGATCGACAGGTTCTGCGCCTTGGCTTCAGCCAGTTGCGCTGGCGACAGGGTCAGCACGCAGCTGAAGACGAAGAACAGCACCATCACCACCATCAGCAGGTGGGCGCGGGACAGGATCTGCGAACTGCGCTCCTCGGCATGCTCCCCGTAGCGACGCTTCTGGTCCACGGCGAACGCCGAAATGATCGGCGAGTGGTTGAACGAGAACACCATCACCGGAATCGCCAGCCACAAGGTGTGCAACAACGCCGAAGGCGCCGGCACATCGCTGGCGGTGGCCAGGATGCCGCCATTCCAGTGGGGAATCAGGTACACCGCCAGAAACAGCAGGGCGACGATGAACGGGTAGACCATCAGGCTCATGGCCTTGACGATCAGTTGCTCACCACAACGCACCACCGCCAGCAGGCCGAGGATCAGCACCAGCGACAGCACGGCGCGCGGTGGCGGCATGATATGCAGTTGATGCTCAAGGAAACTGCCCACGGTGTTGGTCAGGGCCACACTGTAGATCAGCAGGATCGGGAAAATGGCGAAGAAGTACAGCAAGGTGATCAGCGCACCGGCCTTGATCCCGAAATGCTCCTCCACCACCTCGGTGATGTCGGCGCCTTCGCGCCCGGACAGCACGAAGCGGGTCAGCCCGCGGTGTGCGTAGAAGGTCATCGGGAACGCCAGCAACGCCAGGACCAGCAGCGGCCAGAATCCGCCCAGACCTGCATTGATCGGTAAAAACAGGGTACCCGCACCAATCGCCGTGCCAAACAGGCCCAGCATCCAGGTGGTGTCTTGGCGATTCCAGCTCGAAAGTGTCGCTGGTGTTGCTGCTACATAGCGTTTGTTGACGCTATTGGCCTGATCATTCATCCGGTGGGATCTCCACATTCCGGTCACTTGCCACCCGGCCGGGACGCGTCGGAATACCCGACAGGCGGCGCCCTGGCCGAAACAGAGGCGCGATTCTGGAGGATTACTGAACAGAAGCAAAGACTTAGGTGAGGGACGGTGGTACCAGGTTGCACCTCTGCCCCCTACCACTGTAGGAGCGAGCTTGCTCCGGGCGGCGTTCCGACGAGGGTCGTCAACGATAACGCTGGAAACCAGACACCCCATGGTGCCCTCGGGTTTCTCGCGAGCGAGCTCGCTCCTACAGGGGTCGCAATCAACGCCAGCCGACGATGTGCGCTTGATAAAGGTTAAACGTCATGTATTTTTAACTGACCTGTATCTTTCCGGAGTCTTCCCATGCCACTGGTTCGCGTCGACATCAAAAAACATCAGGACCCCACCCACGCCAAACGCATCGGCCAATTGATCTACGCCGCCATGCGCAGCACCATCGGTGTACCGGAGGACGACAACTTCCAGATCCTCGCCGAACACGATGAGCAGCATTTCATCTTTGATCCCGGCTATCTGGGCATCAATCGCACGGACCAGTTGGTGGTGATCCAGATCACCATGAGCGAGGGGCGAACCGTCGAGCAGAAAAAACTCCTCTATAAAACCATCGCCGAAAGCCTTCATGCGGAACTGGCCATGCGCCTGGAGGATGTTTTCATCAATCTGGTGGAAGTGAAAAAAGAGAATTGGTCGTTCGGCAACGGGATTGCCCAATACGCCCTCTGATGTTCAACCTGCAGACCCGAGAGTGCCCCATGCCCCGAGTTTCCCGCAAACAAGCCGACCTCAACCGCGAGATCATCGTCGATGCCGCCACACGGCTGTTTCGCGAGCGCGGTTTGCACGGGATCAGTGTTGTCGATGTGATGGCTGCCGCGGGCCTGACCCACGGCGGCTTCTACGGGCACTTCGAATCCAGGGAAGCCCTGGCGCAAGAGGCCAGTGGCCGGGCTTTCGAGCAAGCCGCGCACCGCTGGCAGGCGCGGGTGGCCGAGCATGACAGCAAGGACGCTGCCCGTCGCGCCGTGATCGAACCGTACCTGTCCAGCGAAAGCCGGGACAATCCGGGTGACAGCTGCCCGGTGGTGGCCTTTGCCGGGGACATGTGCCACGAGGCCGCCGAGAGCGGTTTGCGTCAAACCTATATGCAGGGCCTGAACAACCTGCTCGATTCCCTCGGCTCGCTGTTGCAGGCAGAGGACGAAGCCGGCAAACGACAGCAGGCACTGGTGCAGTATTCGTTGATGTTCGGCGCGCTGATGCTGTCCCGGGCTACCCGCGGCGACCCGCTGTCGGATGAAATTCTCGAGGCTGCCCGGGCCGCTCTCGCGCCGTCGAAGTAAAGCGACCTCAACCCTCGCAACAAAACAATCGCCAGCCTCGCCAACCACCACATCGCGCTGCCCGCCAGTGCGCAGGCGTTGTCGCAGGCTGCGATCACTGGTGGTTGCCAAGCTATCCTTAAATCAGCAATCTCAAACGATGTTCGAGCCGATTTTTCGATGCCCACAGGGAGCCAAGCATGCCTGTAACCGTTCTGGTACTGGTTGAAACCATCAATGATTACCTGCCCATCCTGGAACATCAGGGCTTCCACCTGATTCTGGCCCCGACGCCCGCCGAACGCGCCGAAGCCATCGCCCGGCACGCCTGCCAGATCGACGCCGTCCTCACCCGTGGCCCATTGGGGCTGTATACCGATGAAATCGCCGCGCTGCCCAACCTCAAGATCATCTGCGTGATCGGCGCCGGCTATGAACACGTCGACCTGCAGGCCGCCGCCGACCGGGGCATCACCGTCACCAATGGCGCCGGGGTCAACGCCTCGTCCGTCGCCGACCATGCCATGGCGCTGCTGCTGTCGCTGGTACGCGACGTGCCGCGCTGTGATGCCGCCGTACGGCACGGCGAGTGGCCGAAGATCATGCGCCCTTCCCTCGCCGGCAAACGCCTGGGCATCCTTGGCCTCGGCGCGGTCGGCATGGCCATCGCCAAACGCGCCGGTGCCGGTTTCGACATGAGCATCAGCTATCACAACCGCCAGCATCGCAGCGATGCGCCCTACACGTTCTGCTCGACCCCGACCGAACTGGCGCGCGCCTCGGACTTCCTGATCGTCGCCACGCCCGGCGGCCTGGGCACCAAGCACCTGGTCAATCGCCAGGTGCTCGACGCACTGGGTCCCAACGGGTTTATCGTCAACATCGCCCGGGCCAGCGTGATTGCCACCGCCGACCTGATCACCGCCCTGGAGCAACGCCGAATCGCTGGCGCCGCGCTGGATGTGTTCGACGCCGAACCGAAGGTGCCGGATGCGCTCAAGGCCCTGAGCAACGTGATCCTCACACCCCATGTCGCCGGGTTGTCCCCGGAAGCCACCCAGGGCACCGTCGAACTGGTGGGCAAGAACCTCGTGGCGTTTTTCTCCAGACAACCGGTGCTGACGCCGATTGCCTTGCCGCCCGCCATGAGCCGGGTCGCCCATTGAAGGCGATTCAAACAGCTGTATCAAAAACAATGATTGGCCGGCAACACGCTCACCTATAAGAGCGGTTCGCGGTTGTGGGTGCGCAGTGTGCGCATTAGATTAGCCAATAGTTTCAGGCCTCCAGAATAAGCAGAAGGGATAAGCATGGCGCTTAATGACCAGTCCACCCGTATCCGCACCGGCGAAGAGCTCGATGTCAGCCTGATCGATCCGTACCTCAAGGCCCATATTCCAGGGCTCAGCGGCTTGCCACAGATCAGCCAGTTTCCGGGCGGCGCTTCAAACCTCACCTACTTGCTGGAGTACCCCGAACAGGAATTCGTCCTGCGTCGCCCGCCCTTTGGCCACAAAGCCAAATCCGCCCACGACATGGGCCGTGAATTCCGCATCCTCAATCAACTGCGCAACGGTTTTCCGTACTGCCCGAAAGCCTATGTGCACTGCACCGACGAATCGGTGATCGGTGCCGAGTTCTATGTCATGGAACGGGTCAACGGCATCATCCTGCGCTCGGACCTGCCGCCGGAACTGGGCCTGGATTCGGCGAAAACCGAAGCCCTGTGCAAGAGTTTCATCGACAAGTTCGTGGAACTGCATCGCGTTGACTACAACGCCTACGGCCTGGGTGACCTGGGCAAACCCGAAGGCTACGTGGCGCGGCAGATCAAAGGCTGGAGCGATCGCTACGAAAAAGCCCTGACCCCCGATGCGCCGCAATGGGACGTGGTCAAGGCATGGCTCAACGACAAGATGCCGGCCGACCATCCGACCTCCAGCATCGTGCACAACGACTACCGCTTCGACAACGTGATCCTCGACCCGGCCAACCCGATGCAGATCATCGGCGTGCTCGACTGGGAACTGACCACCCTCGGCGACCCGCTGATGGACCTGGGCAACACCCTCGCCTACTGGATCGAAGCCGATGACCCGGCGCCGGTGCAGATGATGCGCCGCCAGCCAAGCCATGCGCCGGGCATGCTGACCCGTCGCGAATTCGTCGATTACTACGCCGAACGTTCGGGCATCCGCATCGACAATTTCGACTTCTACTACACCTACGGCCTGTTCCGCCTGGCCGGCATCGTGCAGCAGATCTACTACCGCTTCTACCATGGCCAGACCCAGGACAAACGCTTCGCGCAGTTCATTCACATGAACAAGCTGCTGGAGCAGATGAGTCTGCAAGTCATCCGCAAATCCAGTCTGTGAACCTGATTCTGCTCGATTACACAGAACCCTGTAGGAGCGAGCTTGCTCGCGAAGGTCGCTAACGATAACGCGCGCTCACTGACCCGACACAGTGCCCTCTACCGACTCGATAACAAGGAAACCCCATGTCCAAGACTCAGTTGTTCGACCTCGACGGCAAGATCGCTTTCGTCTCCGGCGCCAGCCGTGGCATCGGTGAAGCCATCGCCAAACTGCTGGCCCAGCAAGGCGCCCACGTGATCGTCTCGAGCCGCAAGCTTGAAGGCTGCCAACACGTGGCCGACGCGATCATCGCCGCTGGCGGCAAGGCCACCGCCATCGCCTGCCACATCGGCGAAATGGAACAGATCAGCCAGGTCTTCGCCGGCATCAAGGAACAGTTCGGCCGCCTCGACATCCTGGTCAACAACGCCGCGACCAACCCGCAGTTCTGCAACGTGCTGGACACCGACCTCGGCGCCTTCCAGAAAACCGTCGACGTGAACATCCGCGGCTACTTCTTCATGTCGGTCGAAGCCGGCAAACTGATGCGCGAAAACGGTGGCGGCAGCATCATCAACGTGGCGTCGATCAACGGTGTTTCGCCGGGAGTATTCCAAGGCATCTATTCGGTGACCAAGGCTGCGGTGATCAACATGACCAAAGTGTTCGCCAAGGAATGTGCGCAGTTCGGAATTCGTTGCAATGCCCTGTTGCCGGGTTTGACCGATACCAAGTTTGCTTCGGCGCTGGTGAAGAACGAAGCCATTCTGAACACCGCTTTGCAGCAGATTCCGTTGAAACGAGTGGCGGATCCGAGTGAGATGGCCGGCGCGGTGCTTTATCTGGCCAGCGATGCTTCCAGCTACACCACAGGTGTTTCGTTGAACGTGGATGGTGGTTTCCTGTCCTGATCCGGTTTCCGGATGAAAGAAAGGCAGCCATCGGGGCGATTGGCTGCCTTTTGTTCACACTGCTACCAGCGGTCGCTCGGCAATCAAATCAATTTGGCCGGCTAACAAACTCAACCTTCTCCCTTGCCGAATATACTGGAGAATAATCAAAGAAAACCGTCTCTTGCACGTCACGGACAGCCCTCGATACGAAGGTCCAATCCACCCTGCCGCCAGAGGCAACAAACTGTCTTTCCAAAGGTGGATTAAAATCAAACTCACCCGGACTATTCTCGACATATATGCGAGAGACTCCCGCTGAAACCTCCACGCGAAGGCTATAGGAATGATCCGGCACAATAGTTTGAAAGCCGGAAATTTCTTTATTATCTAAAAAATATCTCGCAATAATTTTCCTGCTAATTGGCAAAGACAGCATCGCATCAAGCCCTGCCACAGCAAGTCCGAGTTCAAATGTTCCGTGCTTTTCCGAGGAACTGGTCACCTCCCACCTATAAACCGTCGTATCTTGATTTAAATCCGGGTTCACATTCAGGTCCTGCACTACAACGCCGTCCCCTCTAACCCAGCGCAAACTGACTTTAGCACCATCTAATGGGCTACCCGGTTTAGGAGTTAACGTAATTGTGCGTTTTGAATTTTTCAGATAGGGAACTTCACTATTGGATACGTCAACGCCATCAATTTTAACGACAGCCTCATCCGCCAGATTGCGCGAAATCACCAGGCTTCGGTGCTCCCACGGCACCAGCACTTCCCGGCTGAAAAACATCAGGGTGATACGACCGCTCTTGCCAGCGTGCGGCGTAATCTTCCAAATGAACTTGCCATTGACGGGAGCCACCCAAGCGCCAAATTCCGGCGATGCAACAGTTTCCAGACCGCCATTGTCGGCCAGCCCCAAATTGATCTCCCTGGCGATCGCGGATGGAGCCTCCACCGTCACTTCGTTCTCTTGACCGCGGCGCAGAACGAGCTCCACCCCCCATTCCACTTGCTTGCCGTTGATAAACAACGTGGCTTGTTCCCAAGGGCTTGTTACAGCGGTTGCAGCTTTTAATCCGGTGGTCATGACGACGTTTCCTTTTCAGCGTTGGACATAAAAAACAGTCCGTGAACTATCAGGAAAATTCGATGGATCGGAAACTGGCATAACTGATAGGACAGCTAGAACAAGGTGCGATAAAAACCCAACGTCATTATCAATGGCATGTACAGAATGAAATCAATGCTCCACTCCACAGCGGGATCACTCTCGAATACGGTGCCTGCCTTGGCATCGGCCCGGTAAGGTATCGAGCCGAAATGCGCTCGGTTCGAGATTCGTTGCAACGCCCTGTTGCCGGGTATGACCGATATCAGGTTTGCTTCGGTGCTGGTGAAGAACCAGGCGATTTTAAACACTGCGCTGACATAGACTCCACTGAAGTGCGTAGCGGATCCGAGTGAGATGGCGGGGGCTGCGTTTTATCTGGCGAGTGATGCGTCGAGTTATACGACTGGGGTTTCGTTGAATGTGAACGGGGGTGTCCTGCCCCACAGATTTGAATGAAAGAAAGGCAGCCGATCAGGGCGATTGGCTGCCTTTTGCTCACACTATTACCAGCGGTCGTTTGGCAATCAAATCAAATTTGCCCGCGAACAAACTCAACCTTCTCCCTTGCCGAATATTCTGATGAATAATCAAAGAGAACCGTCTGTTCTGGTTTTTTGTTAATACTCGACAGGAACTGCCAACTTTTCATCCCGCCAGAGGCATCAAACCATGTATTTAAACTTGGAGCAAAAGAATACTCTCCCTGCGAACCATCGACATATATGCGGGAGACTCCAGTTGAAACCTCCACATGAAGGCGATACATCTGTGCCGTTCGAACAGTCTGAACCCCGGAAATTTCTTTTCCATCTAAAAAATATTTCGCAATAATTTTCCTGCTGACGGGCAATGCCAGCATCGTATCAAGCCCTGCTATAGCAAGTCCGAGTTCAAATGTCCCGTGTTTTGCAGAGGGACTGCTCACACCCCAATAATAAGTCCCTGTATCTATATTCAGATTCGGCGTCACGCTTAAATCCTGCGACACAATACCGTCACCCCTGATCCAGCGCAAACTCACGTTGGTACCAGCCAATGGGCTGCCCGGCTTGGGAATTAACGTAATAACGCGCTTTGAACTTTTCAGATAGGGAACTTCATTATTGGATACGTCAACGCCATCAATTTTAACGACAGCCTCATCCGCCAGATTGCTCGAAAGCAACTTGCTGACCGCAACTTTCATTGGAATAGACATGCCCTGTCCTACCACAGAAATTTCGAAGGTGCCGCTTCTGTTGAATCCAGTCAACTGCCAACGCCAGTTTGGTCCTCCTACCCCCCCAAATGGCGGTGCACTTTGTATATCGCCTTCGGATAGCCCCTGTAAGAGCTTACAATTCAACGTAATATTGTGTCCGGCGATCGGACTGCCCGGCTTAGGGAGCAGTGTAACTTCCTGAGCCTGCGTCCTTATGAATACATTTCCACGGGAAGGTACACTTTTCCCGCCAATCCTCACCTCAACCTCATCCGCCAGATTGTTCGACAGCAACTTGCTGTCTGCCAAGGTAATCGGTGTGGTCATGCCCCTGCCCGACAAGGCCAATTGGAAGGTGCCACTTCTGGTGTTCCCGACCACTAACCAGGAATGGATAAGTGACTCACTGCCAAAGGCCGGAGCACTCACCACGTCGGTGACACCGAGACCACTTTTGATTGCACAGGTTAACTTGACCGGAAGGCCGGCCAGCGGGCTGTTGGTTTTGGGGGTCAACGTCACCGTTTGCGCCTTGTCCCGGTAAAACCAGTTACCCCCGGCAGGCACGGCGACGCCGCCAATCTTCACGTCGGCCTCATCCGCCAGGTTGTTCGACAGCAACTTGCTGACAGCCAAGGCAATCGGTGTGGTCATGCCCCTGCCCGCCAATGCCAACTGGAAGGTGCCACTTCTGGTTTTCCCGGTGACTACCCAGCTATACGTGGTTTGCTCACTGCCAAAGGCCGGTGCACTCACCACGTCGCCAGCCGACAGTCCGCTTTTGATCCCACAGGTCAGGGTGACCGGAAGACCCGCCAGCGGGCTGTTGGGTTTGGGAGTCAACGTCACCGTTTGGGCCTTGTCCCGGTAAAACCAATTGCCCCCGGCAGGCACGGCGACGCCCTCAATCTTCACGTCTGCCTCATCCGCCAGGTTGCCCGAAATCACCAGGCTTCGGCTCTCCCACGGCACCAGCACTTCCCGGCTGAAAAACACCAGAGTGATACGACCACTCTTGCCAGCGCCCGGCGTAATCTTCCAAATGAACTTGCCATTGACGGGAGCCACCCAATCGCCAAATTTTGGCGATGCAACAGCTTCCAGACCGCCATTGTCAGCCAGCCCCAGATTGATTTCCCTGGCGATCGTGGATGGAGCCTCCACCGTCACTTCGTTCTCCTGCCCGCGGAGCAAAACGAGCTCCGCCCCCCATTCCACTTGCTTGCCGTTGATAAACAACGTGGCTTGTTCCCATGGGCTTGGTGCAGCGGTTGCAACTTTTAATTCGGTGGTCATGACGACGTTTCCTTTTCAGCGTTGGACATAAAAAACAGTCCGTGAACTATCAGGAAAAATCGATGCACCGGTAACTGGCATAACTGAGGGGGCAGCTAGAACAAGGTGTGATAAAAACCCCAATTTCATTATCAACATCATGTAGAGAATGAAATCAGGGCCTGACTCGGCAGCGGGATCACTCTCGCATTCGATGCCCGCCATGGCATCCGCCCGGCATTGTATCGAGCCGAAATGCGCTCAGTTCGGGATTCGTTGCAACGTCTTACTGCGCTGGCACAGATTCCGCTGAAGCACGTGGCGGATCCGGGTGAGATGGCGGGGAGCTGCGTTGTATCTGGCGAGTGATGCGTCGAGTTATACGACTGGGGCTCGTTGAATGTGGATAGGGGATTCTTATCCTGATCCACAGATTTGAATGAAAGAAAGGCAGCCATCAGGGTGATTGGCTGCCTTTTGTTCAGACTGTTACCAGCGGTCGTTTGGCAATCAAATCAATCTGGCCGGCTAACAAACTCAACTTTCTCCCTTACCGGATATTCTGATGAATAATCAAAGAAAACCGTCTGATTTGGCGCGTGGTTAATCCCCGCCGTGACGAGCCAATTCACCATACCGCCAGAAACATCAAACCATTTGTTTACATCTGGAAGAATAAAATACTCCCCCTGCGTACCATCAACATATATGCGGGAGACTCCAGCTGAAACCTCCACACGAAGATCATAGGGAGTTCTCGTCAAAATAGTTTGAATCCCGGAAATTTCTTTATTATCCAAAAAATATTT
>NZ_JBGLYV010000109.1:0-18004 GCF_047304225.1 Pseudomonas sp. Pseusp3
ATCCACCCCCAATGTTGGGGAAAACCGCCCGATCTCGAACTTTCCAGTCTGTCACCCGCGACTGCGCCAACGCCTGTAGTTCGGGCCTATCACGGGCGTTTTCGCTGATTGGTATGGAAGTTGCCAAACTCCCAGCCAACTGACCCATCCCCAAGGGGCAGGTACTTCGATAGAGGGAATACTCATGCACCCTTTACTGTGCAAAACCGCGACCGCCCTGGTTTTTACCGCTCTAGCCCAAGGCATTGCCCAGGCAGCGCTGTTTGCCGTAGACCCCGGACCCTACCTGCCAGCCAATGGCAATTTCGCCGCCTGGTATCAGGATAGCCACGGCCGAACCCTTGACCTGTGCTTATCAAAGGCTGTCAGTTCCAGGGTTGCCAGCGCACCAGGCGCCCCGACTTACATGTGCTCGTTGATCCCTAATCCCGGCATTTTCGATGACACCAAACCTTTGGTCTTCCCGACCAATTTCCCCGACGAAGCGTTCTGGGCTACAGGCGAAACGACCATCGTCGATGCCGCCCGAGGCATCGACCTGACCTATGTGTCGGCGCTCGAAGCCGCCTTCAGTGGCGGTGATCCACTGGAGGGCGACCAGATCAGCTTCGCCCGTATCCGTATTCGCATCGACGTGCCTACCGCCGGCACTTATGTCATCACCCACCCCTACGGCGTCGAAGTGTTCAATGTCGACACCCCCGGCCGACGGGCGATCAACATGACCCGGGACATCGGCATCGGTGCGCCAAAAACCTACGATGGTGCGCTCAAAGGCGACGTCGGGCCGTTTCTGCGCAGCGTCAATGGCCCCTA
Organism: Pseudomonas sp. Pseusp3; assembly: GCF_047304225.1. NCBI lineage: Bacteria > Pseudomonadati > Pseudomonadota > Gammaproteobacteria > Pseudomonadales > Pseudomonadaceae > Pseudomonas > Pseudomonas sp. Pseusp3. Next base: position 817 of record NZ_JBGLYV010000109.1, read on the forward strand.
TACCGAGACCAATCCGACCACGGGCCAGGCCGAACAGTTCGTCGGCGATCCGAACCTCAATGAAGCGGTCACCGGCAGCCCGTTCAACACCAACTACGTGCGCATCGAAGGCCCCAATGGCCTGGACTTGCGCACCACCCTCTTTGCCGTTTCCGGCAAGTTGTCGTCGGTGGTCCGGCCAACCCCGGTGATCGCCGAGCGCAGCACCTACTCGCGGCATGCCGGTACCAGTGCACCGGTGGCCCAGCAGGACGTGTTCGTGCTGGCCCCGCCACCACCGGCCACTGTGACCCTGGCCAGCAACAACCCGGTCCTGAACTTCACCGAAGCGAACACCACCGGCCACTGGTATGCGCAGTCACCGAACGATCCGACGCTGCCGAGCACCTTGCAGGTAACCGCCGACAACCACCTGGCCATCGCCAGCAGCACGCCGACCACCCTGCCCATGCCGCTGACCGACCTGGTGACGATCTCACGTGCCGAATACAGCCTGAGCACCGGGCAAATCACCATCACGGCCTCGACCAGCGATGAAACGTCGCCACCGGTACTCACCGCTACCACTGGCACCGGTCTCGCCATCGGCGCCCTGAGTGGCGACGGTGCAGTGAAAAGCCTGGCCACCGGCATCTCGCCGATTCCGCCAGCCCAGGTTCGCGTGACGTCATCCAATGGCGGCAGCGATACCGAAGAAGTGGTCATCGTGCAATGAACGCTCACATGCCCAGATCCTCATCAGGAGGCATCATGAACAATTGGCCACGCCTGGCGCTCAACGCCCTGGGACTGACTCTATCGCTGTCCGGCAGTGCTTTCGCGCAACTTGCCGCCGTCGATCCCGGCCCTTACACCTTTGCCACCGGGAAATTCCCGATCTGGTATCAGGACCAGAACCAGCTGTCGATGGAGCTGTGCCAGTCCCGAGCCGTCAGCACACGGGTGCCAGCCAGTGTGCCACCGGCCTACATGTGCACCCTGTTGCCGACACCAGGCATTTTCGACGACACCCTGCCAATGGTGTTCCCGGATAACTGGCCAGACGAAGCCTTCTGGTTCCTCGCCGAGACCAGCATCCCCAACAACGCCGCCGGCTATGGCATGGACGCTTATGTCGCCGGGATCGAGGCTGCCTTTGCTGGCGGTAATCCGGTCGACGGCGACCAGATCAGCTTCGCGCGGATTCGTATGCGGGTGAACATTCCCACTGCCGGGACCTACACCATTACCCACCCCTACGGCGTGGAAACGGTCAACGTCACCACCCCAGGCCGTCGTGCGATCAACATCACCCGGGACGTCGGCGTCGGTGCACCGGGGGTTTTCAGCGGTGCAGTGAACGGAGCGATCGGGCCGTTCCTGCGCAGCGTCAACGGCCCCTATACCGCGGTGAACCCGGACACCGGCGCCATCGAGACCTTCGTCGGCGACCCGAACCTCACCGAAGCCGTGACCGGCAGCCCCAACAACACCAACTTCGTGCGCATCCAGGGTCCGGCCGGGACCATCCAGACCAACCTCTTCACCCTGTCCGGCAAGGTGCTCGACAACCGCGCGCAAACCGCGGTGGACATGACCCGAGCCACCTACCGCCGCACAGCAGGCACGGGCGGCAACACCACCCGGGTCGAAGTGTTTGCCAAAGCCGCCAACGGTTCGACCCTGTGCTTCCGTGAAAGCATCGCGCTGGTGCCCGGCCCGCCTGTATCGCCTTGCCAGACCAACATGCTGAGCGATAACAACGGCGTGTTCTTCGCCCAACATCTGCTGACCAACGCAACCGTGCCTCCGGTCGTGGTGGTCACTGCCACCAACCCGGCAGGGACCACCCGCCCGACCGCGGTGTCGAGCAAGCTCTCGGACGTGGTGAAAATCCAGACCGCCCTTTACAACTGGAGCAACCACAGCCTGCTGATCGAGGCCACCTCCACAGACGAAGTGGTGGTACCGGACATGGTCGCCCAGGGCTACGGAAGACTATCGAAAACCGGCACCCTGCAACGCCTTACGGTGACTGACCTGAGCCAACCCCCTGCAACCGTTACGGTGAAATCCGCCGCCGGCGGCAGTGACACCGAGCCGGTCGTAGTCGTCGGCACTGCACCGGACACCGGCGCGAACCAGGCACCGATCTCCGTCGCCGATACCGGCAGCACCAGCTTCGGCGTGCCGATCACCCTCAACCTGCTGGCCAACGACAGGGACCCGGACGGCAATACGCCGCTGAGCATTACCGCGCTGACCCCGCCGGCCGCCGGCCAGGGCACCGTAGCATTGAGCGGCACTACGGCGGTGGTCTACACCCCTCCCGCTGTGGTCAACGCGCCGCTGACCACGACCTTCACCTACAAGGCCCAGGACGTCAAAGGCCTGGCCTCGACGACGGCGGCAACCGTGACCATCACCGTGGCGCCTAACCGGCCACCGGTGGCAGTCGCCGATGCCGTCACCACACTGGGTGTGGCGATTCCAATCAACGTGCTGGCCAACGACACCGATCCGGAAGGCAACCTGCCGCTAGCGGTCGCCAGCTTCACTCAACCACCGACAGGTCGCGGCATCGTCAGCAGTAACGGCACAGTGCTCACCTACACCCCACCGGCCACCTTCCCCACGGCCTTCACCACGACCTTCACCTACATCGCCCGGGACAGCTTCGGTGCCCAGTCGACGTCGCCGGCCACGGTCACGGTGCAGATCTCGCCACGGCCTGTTGCGGAAACCTTCGCAGTGACTACCGCAACGGTGAGCGCCCGCTCCAACAACCGCTTCACCTGGAACTTTGCCGGTACCTCATCGGTGACCACCGGCAACACCATCACCATCAAGGTCACCACTCCGACCGGACTGGTCACCCTGGGCACCACCGCCGTACCGGCGAACGGTCGCTGGAAGTTGACGGTGAACAACACCACCACGGTCGTTCCGTCAGCGAACCCGACCGCCACGGTCAGCTCGTCCCAAGGCTCCGTGCAGACGGTGCCGGTGATCGCCAACTGAGCCTGCGCCCCATCAGCCACGCTGGCTGATGGGGCTGGCTTCAACCCTATGGAAAACCGCGACCTCGGGTGGGGGGCAGCTTACGCTTTGAAGGTGTACATATCCGGATCTTTGGTAATGGCGGCTTATGGTTCCGCCCTTACGGCGGGTTACTTGGAAGAGCGGAGCGCCGCCCGGCCCCAAGTAACCAAGGGCTCTTGCCCCTGACGTTCGGCCTCTCGAGGGGGCAAGAAGATCAAAAGCCAAAGCAAAAGCGAGGCGGCCTGCTGGCCGGCCTGTTCGCAATTGAACGCGTTCCCCTGTAGGAGCGAGCTTGCTCGCTAAAAACGCCGAGACACCGCGGGGATTCAGGCAGACCGCGTCATCGTTGACGTCCATCGCGAGCAAGCTCGCTCCTACAATGGGTCTGCGTAGACCCACGCTTTTCACCATTCATTGCATGCAGGTCGCGCGCAGCCGACCGGAGGGCAATGCCCCCGGATGAATGCCGGAGCGAAGGAACCCCGAGCCCCGGCGAGGGGCCAGACGTTCGGGGCGAGCGTTTTTTTTTGCTTACTTTTTTTGAGGCGTTTGTCAAAAAAAGTGAGTCGCCGTAAGGGCGAAACCATCAGCCGCCGTTACCCAAGCAACGGATATGCACTCAGCCCCACAACCTGATTAGCGCACCAACCGCTCGGCCAACGCCTTGGCCTGGCTCGCCACATCGGTGACGGCAGTACTTTCCCACCACATGCCACGCAACGGCGGCCCCATGGCAAACAGACGGCGGGCCGGCTGCCCCTCGGCGTTCAGGACCGCGCCATCAACCTCTGCCGCGATGCCCAGGGCCAACGGCCCCGGCTGCACCAGGCCTCGGGCAAGCAGTTGCCGGGGCAACGGTCGCGCGACCCGGCGCCAGTCGTATTCGATACCGCTGGAGTTGATCAGGGCGGCACCGCTGACCACACAGGTCTGCGCCTCGCCGCGCCGCCGAAGGCGGATACTCACCCCGCCATTCATCGCAGGCTCAAGGCCCTTGTACGAGGCTGCGTGAATACGTAGCCGCCCTTCTTTATACAAGCGTTCCACCAATTCGGCGCTCAGAGGTGGCGAGCGGTGGTGATGACTTTCCCACCACGGCCGCACATGCCGCACGAACTGCCGACGCTGCTCATCCGTCGCCTGATGCCACAAGCGGCCAATGTGTGCTCGCACCGTGTCCAGTGGCGCCTGCCAATCGATGCCCTGGGCGATGGCGTCCCGGCAGTGTCGACGCAGCTCGCGCATCAACTGGCGGGGTGTGCGGATGCTCGGGTCCTCAGCGAGAAAATCCACCCAGGCCGGTGGCTGGCGCCGCACATGGGGCAACAGTCCATGGCGGGAAAACACTTCGATCGGCCCACGGTGTCCGGCCTGTTCAAGGGACACCACGGCGTCGACCATGGTCAGGCCCGAGCCGATGATCATGACCGTCGATTGCGGATCGAGTTGCTGCATGGCCGCCACATCCCACGGATCGAGGGCCGCCGCGTTCAAACCACTGGACCGGGTTTGTGGCGTGCGCGCGGCGGGAAACATCCCGGTGGCCAGTACCGCAAAAGCGCCCTGCACGCATCGGCCATCGCTCAGGGTCAATCGTACGGCGTCGGCATCGGTTTGCAGATCGACCACCTCGGCCTGCACATGCCCGACCGTCGAACCGTTCAAGGCACCCACCGCCTGCGCTTCCGCCAGGCGCTGCCGGGCATACAGGCCGAAAACGCCCCGCGGTGGAAACAGCTCGCTGACCGGTACGTGCTGCTGATCCGATTCCGGCCAGCCGCCCGCCTCGATGTACTCGGTCAACCATTGGGTCAGGTCGTCGGCGTTGTCCGGGTCGACACTCATCCGCGCCGCATTGCCGTTGAGCGTATGGCCCGGCTCCACCGCGCTGTAGGCTTCGCCCCGCCCCAGCTCGGCCCGGGGCTCGATCACCAGCACCCGGCGCTGGCCCGGCAAACGCATCAACTGCGCCGCCAGCATCGCGCCACTGAGGCCGCCGCCGACAATCAGGATGTCCGCGTCATTGGTCAAGGTCTGGTCCATCGTGCACTCCCTGTTCAGATCACTACATTTCGCACAAACCGCGCCGCCACTGCGCCGTCGTTGCGATAACAGTGCGGCTGGTTGCTGGCGAACATGAAGAATTCACCTGCCGCAATATGCTGTGGCTGCTCGCCGAGCATAACGGTCAGGCAACCTTCAAAGACATAAATCTGCTCGCTCCAGCCATCGGCGTCCGGCTCCGACGGATACACCTCGCCCGGTTGCAGGCACCACTCCCACTGCTCGACTTCGCGGCTGGCCTGGGCCTTGGAAAGCAGCACCGCCTTGCTGCCTGGGATCGTGCCAGTCCAGGCCAGCTCATTGATACGGCTCGGATCACGGGCGTCGGGGGCCTGGATCAAATCACTGAAGGCAACGTCGAGGGCTTCGGCCACCCGGTCGAGGGTGGTCAGGCTGACGTTCTTTTCCCCCGCCTCGATCGCCACCAGCATTCGACGGCTGACACCGGACTTTTCCGCCAGCGCGGTCTGGCTCAGGTCGGCGGCATGACGCAAGCGACGGACGTTTTGACTGACGTGCTGGAGGACCGATGCCCGTTGGGTAGAATCTTTGTGCACTATATTGCTCACTGAGTGGGGTTGGGCAGTATACTGCGCAACATTCGGCGCATTGTGCGTCTCCCTCCAGTAGCGTGCAAGGTCATGACGTCGGTGAATTCCCCAAAGGCTTCCTCCCGTTTTACAAGGTTCAGCAAGGCCGAATGCGTGCTGGTGCTGATCACGATGGTCTGGGGCGGTACCTTCCTGCTGGTGCAGCATGCGATGACCGTCAGCGGCCCGATGTTTTTCGTCGGCCTGCGCTTTGCCGCCGCCGCGAGCATTGTCGCGCTGTTTTCCTGGCGCCACCTGCGCGACCTGACCCTGTTCGAACTCAAGGCCGGGTCATTCATCGGCGTGGCGATCATGCTCGGCTACGGCTTGCAGACGGTCGGGTTGCAGAGCATTCCCAGCAGCCAATCGGCGTTCATTACCGCGCTGTATGTCCCGTTTGTGCCGTTGCTGCAATGGCTGGTGCTGGGACGGCGTCCGGGGTTGATGCCCAGCATCGGCATCATGCTGGCCTTTACCGGGCTGATGCTGTTGTCCGGGCCGGCCGGTGCGTCGTTCAACTTCAGCCCCGGTGAAATCGCCACCTTGATCAGCGCCGTGGCCATCGCGGCCGAGATCATCCTGATCAGCACCTATGCCGGCCAGGTCGATGTGCGCCGGGTGACAGCGGTACAACTGGCGGTCACTTCGGTACTGTCGTTCCTGATGGTGGTGCCGACCAACGAAGCGATTCCGGACTTCTCCTGGTTGCTGCTGTGCAGCGCACTGGGCCTTGGGGCCGCGAGTGCGGCGATTCAGGTGGCGATGAACTGGGCACAGAAAAGCGTGTCACCGACCCGCGCCACCCTGATCTATGCCGGTGAGCCGGTATGGGCCGGGATAGTCGGGCGCATCGCCGGGGAACGCCTGCCGGCGATTGCCCTGGTCGGCGCCGGATTGATTGTGGCGGCGGTGATTGTCAGCGAGTTGAAGACCAAGGGTAAGACGGCTGCGGTCGAGGAAGAGCTGGAACAGGAAACACAGGGTTAAGCTGTAGCCTCTGTTTTGTCTGTTGAATGACTTTCGCGAGCAGGCGGTGTGGGTTTTTGAAGGTGTACATATCCGTTTCTGCGGTAACGGCGGCTTATGGTTCCGCCCTTACGGCGGGTTACTTGGAAGAGCGGAGCACCGCCCGGCCCCAAGTAACCAAGGGCTCTTGCCCCTGACGTTCGGTGCCTCAAGGGGGCAAGAAGATCAAAAGCAAAAGCAAGGCGGCCTACTGGCCGGCCTGATCGCAATTGAACGCGTTCTCCTGTAGGAGCGAGCTAGCTCGCGAAAAACGCCAGGACAACGCGGGCATTCAGACAGCCCGCGTCATCGTTGACGACCATCGCGAGCAAGCTCGCTCCTACAGAAGAGAGAAGAGCAGAGCAAAAGTAGGTCGGCATACCCCCACGCTTTTCACCATTCAACAGGCCGAGCGTTAGCTCGCCTGCAGCTCTTGATCTTGATCCACCCGCCCCCTCGGCAGGCTGAGTGGAGGTGTTCATCCGGGGAATGGCGCGCAGCGCCGTTCGACGCAGTCGAACTCATTGCATGCAGGTCGCGCGCAGCCGACCGGAGGGCAATGCCCCCGGATGAATGCCGGAGCGAAGGAACCCCGAGCCCAAGCGAGGGGCCGGACGTAAGGGGCGAGACCTTTTGGTTCCTTTTGGGGCGTTTGCCAAAAGGGACTCGCCGTAAGGGCGAAACCGCCAGCCGCCGTTACCAAAAAATCAGATATGTACCCCCTCGACAATAATCACCTCAGCCAAAGCCACGCCTTCGCGATACCCCCTAGCCTCCTGATACAACGCCGAGTGATAGCAAGCCACCGCCTGCTCATAGGAATCAAACTCGATCACCACACTGCGTTGCGGCGTCGATCGGCCTTCCATCGCCTCGCTACGCCCACCCCGCGCCAGAATCCGACCGCCATACAAGGCAAACGCCTTCGGCGCGCGCTGCGTGTATTGGCTGTATTGATCGGGATCAGTGACATCCACATGAGCAATCCAGTACGCCTTCATAGTGACCTCTCGGTTTATTTTGTATTATGGTATACCACATTATCCATCCAACAAAAACCGAGACTCCAGCATGGCCTTCAACAGCATCGAAGAAATCATCGAAGATTACCGCCTCGGCAAAATGGTCCTGCTGGTCGACGACGAAGACCGGGAAAACGAAGGCGACCTGTTGCTGGCCGCCGATTGCTGCACACCCGAGGCGATAAGCTTCATGGCCCGTGAAGCCCGCGGCCTGATCTGCCTGACCTTGACCGACGAACACTGCAAACGCCTGGGCCTGGAGCAGATGGTGCCGAGCAATGGCAGTGTGTTCAGCACCGCATTCACCGTGTCCATCGAGGCCGCCGTCGGTGTGACCACCGGCATCTCCGCTGCAGATCGTGCCTGCACCATCGCCGCCGCCGTCGCCGCCAACGCCGGCCCCGCCGACATCGTGCAACCCGGTCATATCTTCCCGTTGCGCGCCCGCGAAGGCGGCGTGCTAACCCGCGCCGGTCATACCGAGGCCGGTTGCGACCTGGCCCGCCTGGCCGGCTTCACGCCCGCTTCGGTGATCGTCGAAGTGATGAACGACGACGGCACCATGGCCCGCCGCCCCGACCTGGAAGTGTTTGCACGCAAGCACGGGATCAGGATCGGCACCATCGCCGACCTGATCCACTACCGCCTCAGCACCGAACACACCATCGTGCGCATCGGTGAACGTGATCTGCCAACCGTACACGGCACCTTTCGTCTGATCACCTTTGAGGATCGCATCGAAGGCGGTGTCCACATGGCCATGGTCATGGGCGATCTGCGCCGCGATGAGCCGACGCTGGTGCGCGTGCATGTGATCGACCCGTTGCGCGACCTGGTCGGTGCCGAGTACAGCGGGCCGAGCAACTGGACCTTGTGGGCGGCCTTGCAGCGTGTCGCCACCGAAGGCCACGGCGTGGTGGTGGTGCTGGCCAATCACGAATCCTCGCAAGCGTTGCTCGAACGTGTGCCGCAATTGACCCAGTCATCCCGGCAGTTCAGCCGTTCGCAGTCGCGGATCTACTCGGAGGTGGGCACCGGTGCGCAGATCCTGCAAAACCTTGGCGTGGGCAAGCTGCGCCACCTTGGGCCGCCGCTGAAATATGCGGGCTTGACCGGCTACGACCTGGAGGTGGTGGAGAGTATTCCATTCGCGGGTTGACGCATCCCCTGTGGGAGCGGGCTTGCTCGCGAAGAGGCCGGTACATCCAACATCTTCGTTGACTGTTACACCGCCTTCGCGAGCAAGCCCGCTCCCACAGGAAGAATGTGTCGACGCTGAAAATTGCGTTTTTGGCTGATAGCCGGTACGGCAAAGTGCTTGCACAAAGTTTGGAATACCATAATATGATATTCCATAGACCGGACAGTCGAAGCTGACTTGACGGACCTGTTGCTCCCGATAGGCGGGCACTCAAAAGCCCCGCTCATAAACACAACAATGAGGGCGTGAAAATGGTGTTGAACAAACGTGCGACCGCGGTTCTTTTTGCGGGACTGCTGAGTGTGACCAGCCAGGCATTGCTGGCGGCTGAAAGCGTCAACTTCGTGAGTTGGGGCGGCAGCACCCAGGATGCGCAAAAGCAGGCCTGGGCCGATCCGTTCAGCAAAGCCAGCGGCATCACCGTTGTGCAGGATGGCCCGACCGACTACGGCAAGCTCAAGGCCATGGTCGAAAGCGGCAACGTGCAGTGGGACGTGGTTGACGTCGAAGCCGACTTCGCCCTGCGCGCCGCCTCCGAAGGCTTGCTCGAACCCCTCGATTTCAAAGTCATCGAACGTGACAAGATCGACCCGCGTTTTGTCTCCGATCACGGCGTCGGCTCGTTCTTCTTCTCCTTCGTCCTCGGCTACAACGAAGGCAAGCTCGGCGCCAGCAAACCTCAGAACTGGTCCGCCCTGTTCGACACCAAGACCTACCCCGGCAAACGCGCCCTGTACAAATGGCCAAGCCCTGGCGTGCTCGAACTGGCACTGCTGGCCGATGGCGTGCCGGCCGACAAGCTCTACCCGCTGGACCTGGACCGCGCGTTCAAAAAACTCGACTCCATCAAGAAAGACATCGTCTGGTGGGGTGGCGGCGCGCAGTCGCAGCAACTGCTGGCCTCCGGTGAAGCAAGCATGGGCCAGTTCTGGAACGGCCGGATTCATGCGCTGCAGGAAGACGGCGCCCCGGTCGGCGTAAGCTGGCAGCAGAACCTGGTCATGGCCGACATCCTGGTCATTCCCAAGGGTTCGAAAAACAAGGACGCGGCGATGAAGTTCCTGGCCAACGCCAGCAGTGCCAAGGGTCAGGCGGACTTCTCCAACCTGACCGCCTACGCCCCGGTCAACGTCGACAGCGTGGCGCGCCTGGATTCGGTGCTGGCCCCTAACCTGCCGACCGCTTACGCAAAGGATCAGATCACTCTTGATTTCGCGTACTGGGCCAAGAACGGTCCGGCCATCGCGACACGGTGGAACGAATGGCTGGTCAAATGAAAATGACGGCAACCGCGTCTCATCCATCCACCGCCACCGGGAGCGCCACTGGCGCTGCCGGTTCGGCACCAGGCCAGCCCCTAGCCAGGCAACCCTCGCCGTCGCTGAAACAGCGTTGGCGTGGCGCCAGCAACCTGGTCCCGGCGCTGCTGTTTCTTGGCCTGTTCTTTCTCGCGCCGCTGATTGGCCTGCTGTTGCGCGGCGTGCTGGAACCGGTGCCGGGCCTGGGCAACTACGAGCAACTGTTCGCCAACTCGGCCTACGCACGGGTACTGCTGAACACCTTCTCGGTGGCCGGCCTGGTGACGTTGTTCAGCCTGTTGCTGGGCTTCCCGCTGGCCTGGGCGATCACCCTGGTGCCGCGCGGCTGGGGTCGCTGGATCCTGAACATCGTGCTGCTGTCGATGTGGACCAGCCTGCTTGCCCGCACCTACTCCTGGCTGGTGTTGCTGCAAGCCTCGGGGGTGATCAACAAGGCGCTGATGGCCCTGGGCATCATCGATCAACCGCTGGAGATGGTGCACAACCTCACCGGCGTGGTGATAGGCATGAGCTACATCATGATCCCGTTCATCGTGCTGCCGTTGCAGGCGACCATGCAGGCCATCGACCCGATGATCCTGCAGGCAGGTTCCATCTGCGGCGCCAGCCCCTGGACCAACTTCTTCCGGGTGTTCCTGCCGCTGTGCCGGCCGGGGCTGTTCTCCGGCGGCCTGATGGTGTTCGTGATGTCCCTCGGTTACTACGTGACCCCGGCCTTGCTGGGCGGCGCGCAGAACATGATGCTGCCCGAATTCATCATTCAGCAGGTGCAGTCGTTCCTCAACTGGGGCCTGGCCAGCGCCGGCGCCGCGTTGCTGATCGTGATCACGCTGGTGCTGTTCTACTTCTACCTGAAGCTTCAGCCGGAATCCCCGGTTGGCGCCAGCAACGCGAGGTAAGCCGTCATGCTCCTGACTCCCAATGCCATGAGCCGGCGCATGCGCTTCGGCCTGTATGCCACCACCGGGCTGATCGGGCTGTTCCTGCTGCTGCCGATCGTGTTCATCGTGCTGCTGTCGTTCGGTTCCTCACAATGGCTGGTGTTCCCGCCACCAGGCTGGACGCTGAAATGGTACGGCCAGTTCTTCTCCAATGCCGACTGGATGAACGCGGCGATGGCCAGCCTCAAGGTCGCGGTGCTGACGACGTTCTTCGCCGTCGCATTGGGCCTGCCGACTGCGTTCGCCCTGGTTCGCGGCCGTTTCCCAGGCCGGGAAATGCTCTACGGCCTGTTCACCCTGCCGATGATCGTGCCCCTGGTGATCATTGCCGTGGCGGTGTACGCGCTGTTCCTGAAACTCGGCTACACCGGGACCATGTTCGCCTTCGTGGTCAGCCACGTCATCGTCGCGCTGCCGTTCACCATCATCTCGATCATCAACTCGCTGAAGCTGTTCGATCAGTCGATCGAGGATGCGGCGGTGATCTGCGGCGCCTCGCGCCTGCAAGCGGTGTTCAAGGTGACCTTCCCGGCGATCCGTCCGGGCATGGTGGCCGGCGCCCTCTTCGCCTTCCTCGTCTCGTGGGATGAAGTGGTGCTGAGCGTGATGATGGCCAGCCCGACCCTGCAAACCCTTCCCGTGAAAATGTGGACCACCCTGCGCCAGGACCTGACGCCCGTGATCGCCGTCGCCTCGACGCTGCTGATCGGCCTCTCGGTATTGGTCATGGTGATCGCCGCCGCTCTGCGCCGGCGCAACGAAATCAGCGCCTGAGCGCCAGGAGTACGACATGAGTGCAGTGATCAAAGATTCCGCGCAGCAAAATGACAAGCCCCTGGTCAGCCTGCGTAACCTGAACAAGCACTACGGCGACTTTGCCGCCGTGGACAACATCTCGCTGGACATCAAGGACGGTGAATTCCTCACCTTCCTCGGTTCCAGCGGCTCGGGCAAAAGCACCACGCTGTCGATGCTTGCCGGCTTCGAAACCCCGAGCAGCGGCGAGATCCTGGTCAGCGGCCAGTCGCTGGTCAACGTGCCGCCGCACAAGCGCGACATCGGCATGGTGTTCCAGCGCTATTCGCTGTTCCCGCATCTGTCGGTGCGCGACAACATCGCCTTCCCGCTGGCAATCCGCAAACTCGCCGCCGCCGAACGTGACAAGCGCGTCGACGCGATGCTCAAACTGGTGCAGCTGGAGCAATTCGCCCATCGCCGCCCTTCGCAACTGTCCGGTGGCCAGCAGCAACGGGTCGCCATTGCCCGGGCACTGGTCTATGAGCCACGCATCCTGCTGATGGACGAACCGCTGGGAGCACTCGACAAAAAACTGCGCGAAGACTTGCAGGATGAACTGCGTCAGCTGCATCGGCGCCTGGGCATCACCATCGTCTACGTGACCCACGATCAGGAAGAAGCCATGCGCCTGTCCCAGCGCATCGCGATTTTCAGCCACGGCAAGATCGTCGGCCTGGGCAGCGGTTACGACCTTTACCAGAACCCGCCGAACGCCTTTGTCGCATCGTTCCTCGGCAATTCGAACTTCCTCAAGCTCAAGGCCCAGGGAAATGCCGTGGCGACTTTCGAAGTCCAGGCGCTGTCGATCCGGCTCACCGCCGGCCTACGAACCGACCAGGACGTGCTGCTGATGGTGCGTCCGGAAAAAGCCCTGGCCCTGAGCAATGACCAGGCGATTGCCGAACCGCTGGCCGCCGGCTGGAACGAAGTCTCGGCCAAGGTCGTGGAAGTGCTGTTTCTCGGCGAAAGCCAGACCTGCAGCGTGGTCACCGCTGGCGGCACCTCGATGACGGTCAAGGCACTGTCCGCTGCCGGCATGCCGCTCAAGTCCGGTGACCCGGTGCGGGTGCGCTGGGCCACGGCGGACGCCTGCGTGTACACCGAATGGGCCGAAAGCGACCTGAACAAGGCCGCCGGCGCTCACTGATCCATTGGCCTGCGCGTGCGGGCCACTATAATGAGTCACCCTCGGGCCACCACAACGTCGGGTTGTGGTGGCCTTTTTTCTGTCGCCTGTAAGATAAATTGGACAACGGATTCCTAAAATCCCGGTTTAATGCTAAATAGTGCTCAGTATTTTTAACACCCGACCCTGTCGTGCCACACAGTGCAACGAGAATAACGATATGAATGTCCATTTCGAGAAAAGTGAAGTGTTTGGGACCCTCCACCTGCAAATGGCGGTGGCAGCATGATCGAAGTCACCGAAGTTTCCATTGCCGAGCTGCGCGCCGCGCTCGAATCCGGCCAGACTACCTCGGTTGAGCTGGTCCAGGCTTATCTTGCGCGAATCGACGCCTATGACGGCCCCGAAACCGCCACGGCGCTGAACGCAGTTGTAGTGCGCAACCCCGAGGCCCTCGCCGAAGCACAGGCCGCCGACGCCCGTCGCGCCAAGGGCCAGGTGCTGGGGCCGCTGGACGGCATCCCTTACACCGCCAAGGACAGTTATCTGGTCAAGGGCCTCACCGCCGCTTCCGGCAGCCCGGCCTTCAAGGACCTGGTCGCCTATCGCGATGCGTTCACCATCGAACGCCTGCGCGCCGCCGGGGCGATCTGCCTGGGCAAGACCAACATGCCGCCGATGGCCAACGGCGGGATGCAGCGCGGTGTCTACGGCCGTGCCGAAAGCCCGTACAACGCCGACTACCTCACCGCCCCTTTCGCTTCCGGCTCGTCGAACGGTGCCGGTACGGCGACCGCGGCCAGTTTCTCGGCCTTCGGCCTGGCGGAAGAAACCTGGTCGAGCGGCCGTGGCCCGGCCTCGAACAATGGTTTGTGCGCCTACACCCCCTCACGCGGGGTGATCTCGGTACGCGGCAACTGGCCGTTGACCCCGACCATGGACGTGGTCGTGCCGTTTGCCCGGACCATGGCCGACCTGCTCGAAGTGCTCGACGTGGTAGTGGCCGATGACCCGGACACCCGCGGTGACCTGTGGCGCTTGCAGCCTTGGGTGCCAATTCCGAAATCGTCTGAGGTACGCCCTGAATCCTATGCTGCGCTGGCTGCGAACAGCGAAGCGCTCAAAGGCAAGAAGTTCGGCATTCCGCGCATGTACATCAACGCCGACCCTGAAGCGGGCACTTCCGAAGCGCCGGGCATCGGCGGGCCAACCGGCCAGCGCATCAACACCCGTCCTTCGGTGATCGGGCTCTGGGAACAGGCGCGCAAGGCCCTCGAAGCCGCGGGTGCCGAAGTGCTCGAAGTGGACTTCCCGCTGGTTTCCAATTGCGAAGGCGATCGCCCTGGCGCACCGACCGTGTTCAATCGCGGCATCGTCTCCAAGGAATTTTTACACCATGAACTGTGGGACCTGACCGCCTGGGCGTTCGATGATTTCCTGCAGGCCAACGGCGACCCGAAATTGAACCGTCTGGTCGATGTCGACGGTCCGCAGATCTTCCCTCACGACCCGGGCACCCTGCCCAACCGCGAGGGCGACCTCGCCGCCGGCATGGACGAATACGTGCGCATGGCCGAACGCGGCATCACGCCGTGGGACCAGATCAGCACGGTGCCGGACGGCCTGCGCGGACTGGAAAAGACCCGCAAGATCGATCTGGAAGACTGGATGGATCGCCTGGGCCTCGACGCGGTGCTGTTCCCGACGGTCGCCGATGTGGGGCCGGCGAATGCCGATGTCGATCCGCAATCGGCGGATATCGCCTGGAGCAACGGCGTCTGGGTCGCCAACGGCAACCTCGCCATCCGTCACCTCGGCGTGCCAACGGTCACCGTGCCGATGGGCGTGATGCCGGACATCGGCATGCCGGTCGGCCTGACGTTTGCCGGTCGCGCCTATGACGACTCCAGGCTGCTGCACCTGGCGTCGGCGTTCGAGTCGACCGGCAGCAAGCGCATGATCCCGCCGCGTACCCCGCCATTGGCGGCTGACCAACAGTAAAAAGGTTCTTTCACTGGTTTGGACGCTCCCTTGTAGGAGCTGGCTTGCCAGCGATGGTCGTTAACTATAACGCGTTCGAGCTGGATAAACGCGGCGTACTTGAGTCCATCGCCGGCAAGCCGGCTCCTACAGCTTCCCGGGATTATCAGGGATCAACCTGGGCCATCAGTTCCGGAATCGATTCCGGCCGATTGGCAAAACGCTGCGCCAGCACCGCACAGACCATCAGTTGAATCTGGTGGAACAGCATCAACGGCAGGATCAGCACGCCAATGGTGCTACCGGCAAACAACACCTGCGCCATCGGCACACCGGTTGCCAGGCTTTTCTTCGAGCCGCAGAAGAGAATGGTGATGCGGTCTTCCTGATTGAAACCGAATGCCTTGCCCAGTACGGTCGAGGCCACCAGCACCAGCCCCAGGACCACGCAGCACGCCACCACCAGCCCGAGCAGATCCAGCAATGGAATCTGATGCCAGAGGCCCTCGATCACCGCCTCGCTGAACGCGCCGTAGACCACCAACAGAATCGAGCCCTGATCGACGAACTTCAGCCAGCTCTTGTTGCGCGCCACCCAGTTGCCAATCCAGCGCCGCGCGATTTGCCCGGCAATGAACGGCAGCAGCAACTGCACGCTGATCTTGAGGATGGCGTCGAGGGTCGAGGAGCCTTCGCCGTGCACATTCAGCAGCAAGGTCACCAGCAACGGCGTGAGAAAAATCCCGAACAGGCTGGACGCCGCCGCGCTGCAAATCGCCGCCGGGATGTTGCCCCGCGCCAGTGAAGTAAAGGCAATCGCCGACTGCACCGTGGCGGGCAGCGCACACAGGTAAAGCATGCCCATGTACAGGTCTTTGCCAATCAGCGGCGACAGCAGCGGCTTGAGCGCCAGGCCGAGCAACGGAAACACCACGAAGGTCAGGCTGAACACCAGCAAATGCAGGCGCCAGTGCCCGGCACCGGCAATGATCGACTCGCGGGACAGCTTGGCGCCATGCAGGAAAAACAACAGCGCGATGGCGATGTTGGTCAGCCAGCCAAAACCGACCGCGACCTGGCCGCTGGCGGGCAGCAGGCTGGCGAGCGTCACCACGCCGATCAGGGTCAGGGTGAAGTTGTCGGGTAACAAGCGGGGGCGAGTCATGGGTTTGATCATCCGGGGGTTGCCAGTACGTGAAAGCGACTCTAACGTGCTTGTGAATTACCGACTAACGCCGATGAGCCAGCAGATGCCGCCTAAAGGACATGACAAAAGTATCCGGCGCAGTATTCCCGGGCTGTCCAGCCTGCCACGGCCACTCTACGGCCGTACCGAATCGCTGCCCAATCGCGCATTGACCCGGCGCCACAGCCACCCTTGGGTGCAGCTGTCCTATGCGATCCAGGGCGTGCTCGAAATACAGACCGGCGCCGGGCGTTTCGTGGCCCCGCCGGAGCGTGCGGTGTGGATTCCGGCGGGCATGCCGCACCGGGTGTTCAGTTCGCCGCGTACGGAAATGCGCAGCCTGTACATCGACTGCAGCGTCTCGACTTGGGCGTCGCCGGGCTGTCATGTGTTGGGGGTCAGCGATTTGCTGCGCGAGTTGATCCGTGCCTTCAGCCAGATTCCGGTGGAATACGATCAGAACGGTCCGCACGGTCGGTTGGCCCAGGTGATTCTGGATCAGTTGGCCGAGGCGCCGCAGATCGACTTGATGCTGCCACTGCCCCAGGACAGCCGATTGCGGCAGATCGCGCAGAGCCTGGAGTCGCACCCGGAGCAACAGACCACGCTCAGTCACTGGAGCGACAAATTCGGCGTCACCGAGAAAACCCTCAGTCGCCTGTTCCTGCGCGACACCGGTCTGACCTTTCGCGCCTGGCGACAGCGCTTGCGCCTGCTCGGCGCCCTGACGCCACTGGAACAGGGCGAACGAGTGACCGACGTCGCATTGGCTTGTGGCTATGACTCGACGTCGGCATTCATCGCCGCCTTCCGCCAGCAGTTCGGCGAAACACCGGGGGAGTTCTTCCGCTGACTGCTCAAACAGAACCCCGTGGGAGCGGGCTTGCTCGCGAAAGCGGTGGATCAGTCGACACATGCATTGACTGGCACTCTGC
>NZ_JBGLYV010000010.1:0-94845 GCF_047304225.1 Pseudomonas sp. Pseusp3
TGTCCCCTTCGTCTAGTGGCCTAGGACACCGCCCTTTCACGGCGGTAACAGGGGTTCGAGTCCCCTAGGGGACGCCATTTGCGGGAATAGCTCAGTTGGTAGAGCACGACCTTGCCAAGGTCGGGGTCGCGAGTTCGAGTCTCGTTTCCCGCTCCATATTTAACGAAAACGCCGCTCATTGAGCGGCGTTTTTGTTTGCGCGTAAAAAACCGGATCAACCGCCGAGGCTTTGTACCAGGCTTTCGAGCGCGTCAGTGGTTTCTTCATCCTGCACCGGTTGCGTAGCTGCCGCCGCTTTGATTTGGCGTGCCAGGCGGTATTCGCTGGGCGTGCAGTTGGCGAACTGCTTGAAGGCACGAGCGAAATAGGAAGGATCCTTGAAGCCGGCCTCATAGCCGATGCTGGTAATCGGCATCTGGCTGTTGTCGAGCAAATCTTTTGCGAAGTTCATGCGCTTGTCCAGGATGTAATCCGTGAAGCCAAGTCCATTGGCTTCCTTGAACAGGCGGCTGAAGCGAAATGTCGTCATGCCGCAGCGCTGTGCCAGTTCCCTCTGATCGATGCTGTCTCGAAAGTGCTGTTCGATGTACAGCATGATATTGCTCAGCGCCTGGTGTTTCTGGTGTCCCGAGGTCAGCCGGATGCTGTCCGGCAGGGCCGGGGAGTGGTCGATCTGCGATGACTTGCCGCGGCTGTTGGCATTTCGGCGCAGCTCGCAGAGCTGCAGCAACGCCGTCAGGTAACGCTTCCTCTCGCTGGTCGAGAGCGGGAGCACCATGTATTCCCAGACGCTGGAGCGCATGGCCCATACCGCCAGTTCCTCCGAGTGCTGCACGGTGAACATGGTGATCGGGATGCTGGGTGTGGTGCGTTTGATCTCCAGCAATAGCCTCAAGCCTTGCGTGTCGGGGCGATCAAAGTGGATGCAGATCATGTCTGCCTGTTCCCTGACGGGCAGCACGGAGTTTTTCGCCAGATTGCAGTCGCAGATGTCCTCGAACTGCGCGACGAGTTCTTTCGTGGACCGATCATGAGTCAGATCGAACCACAGGAGTGATGGCCTTCTGGTTACATTCGACGTCATGTCTTTACTCTGAGGTTCTTGGTGACTCTCTTCGCCAGTATTGCCAAGGTGCTATCACTTTGCAGATTTAATCCTGATAGGAATGACAATTTTTAGTTCTATTCGCTATATGGATTGCCTGGAAGGCAGCCCGGGCGAGTGTTTGTTGGTGTGTTTTCGTCGATTCCGGATAAACCGCTTGTCGCTTGTGAATCAATGACAATTGCCTTTGCTTTTCAATGCCTTGTTTATCCCTCCCGTTACTTCTGCAAAGGCCAATGACCTCGTATTTGGCCGCCCCGCAAAAAAGTCCTAGCGATGTGCAAAATCTTCCTAACGCCCATGCCTTGCCCCTGACTAGTGTTGCACTCAGGCAGCACAGAACGTACTGCCTCAGAAAAAAACAACATTCGAGTGAGGTGGGCAAAATGATCATGCAAACAATCAAGGCTTCGGTAGTGAAGTTCATCCAGGACGAAGATGGTCTGACCGTTGTGGAATACGCAGTAGCCGGCGGGTTGGTTACGGCGCTTGTGGTCGGATTGTTCACGGTTCTTGGTACTGAGGTTAAGACCAAAATTCAGGCCCTGTGCGATGCGCTCAAGGGGGCCGCCTGCGTCCCGGCAGCTTAATTCCCGCCGGGGAGGACCGTCGAAGTCCATGGGGCAGCCGGTTGCCGCTTTCTGATAGGGCGCCGGCAACTTTCTCAATGGACTTCGCGTTGTCTCTGTCAATTTAGCGTAGGGAGCGCAAATCACTGCGCTGCTCAAGGCCGCCAATAGAAGCGTGCGTGCTAACGATTAATACCCGCAGGGAGACATGCCATGTCCACGGAACTGCTCTCGATGGTTTTATTGATGGGACTTTTGGGCGTGGCGGTGGTGAGCGATCTGCTTCGCCACCGTATTCCCAACATGCTCGTCCTGGTGGGTCTTGCCTTGGGATTGATCGGTCAAATGCATTCAGGCGGTGTCAGCGGATTGGGTGGCAGCCTGCTGGGGATCCTGATCTGTTTTGCGCTGTTTCTGCCGATGTACGCCTTCGGTGGCATGGCTGCCGGTGACGTCAAGTTGATGGCCATGGTCGGCAGTTTTCTACCGTTCCAGCTCGCGTTGTGGGCTGCAATGTTCAGCCTGATAGCCGGTGGTGTATGCGGTTTATTGATCGTGCTGGTTCGCGGTCAATTGCGTCAGACCCTGGGACGCTATTTGCTGATTCTAAGGGCGCAGGCTTATCTGGCGCCAGCTTCAGATGAAGTAGCCGGCAAGCCTTTCCCATATTCGATTGCAATATTGATCGGCACTTTGAACAGCATCTACTGGCAAGTTACCGTTGGATTCGGAGGTTAGACATGCACGTCATCGTCGATAGTGATGCCTACCCCAGCGATCGGGACGCGGTGCAACGACTGGCTCCTCAGCCGTGCACTATCCGCGAAACCGGCCTGACCGACAGTTTTCTCGGCGAGTTGGTGTGCAAGCATTTGTTTGATGCCGGTGTGCTGGACATGTCGCGGCTGGTGGAGCGCCTGGCGCTGACCGGCGCGGTACTTGAAGAGGTCCTGGCGTTTCTGCGTAAGGATGGTCGTGTCGAAGTACTTGGCCAGGTAAATCAAACGGGCGGGCAGATGCTGCGTTATGGCCTGACCGAACGTGGTCGCAGTGTCGCCCGCGATGCCCTGTCGCGCAGTGGCTATATCGGAGCGGCCCCCTTCCCGGTGAGTACCTACCGATCCCTGATCAAGCTACAGACCATTCACCATGGTCGCATCACTGCCAACGATATGCACAATGCCCTTGCTGGCGTAGTGCTCACGGAGGGGATGCTCGATCAGTTGGGTGTGGCGATGAACTCCGGGCGCGCGATCATGATTTATGGCCCCGCGGGTACCGGCAAGACCTATGTCAGTACCCGGCTGATCCGTCTGTTCGCCGAGGCCATCTGGGTCCCTCATGCCATCGTTATCAACGAGTCGGTGATCGAGATCTATGACCCGCAGGTGCATCAGCGGCTCGATGATAACGTTCAACAGAACAATCTGATGCTCAACGAAGGGATCGACCGTCGACTGCTGCGCTGCAAACGCCCGATCGTCATCACTGGCGGTGAGTTGAGCATGGAACAGCTGGACGTTCGCTATGACCCCTTCACCCGTCAATACCAGGCTGCCTTGCAACTCAAGGCCAGCAATGGCCTGTTCATCATCGACGACATGGGACGTCAGCGCATGGCTCCCGCCGAGCTGTTGAATCGCTGGATCGTCCCGATGGAAGAAAAACGCGATTTCCTCAACCTGGGCGGCGGTCGGCATTGCGAGCTGCCGTTCGATCTGATCCTGGTGTTTTCCACCAACCTCAATCCCCTGGAGCTGGCCGATGAGGCCTTCCTTCGCCGGATTGGCTACAAGCTGCAGTTCGGTTACCTGAAGCCGGAGCAGTACGAAAAAATCTGGCGTATGGAAAGCGAGCGTCTGGGTATTGCTTATGACCCGCTGCTGGTGCGTTATGCGCTGCAAAGGCTTTATGCAAGTGAAGGCATGCCCCTGGTGCCTTGCCATCCCCGCGATCTCCTGAACATGGCACTCGATCGCCAGCGTTACATGGGCGGTTCCGGACCACTGTCACCGAAAGAGTTGGAATGGGCCTGGCACAACTATTTCGTCCAGCTCGACTTTCTTTGATACGGAGATACTGACATGAGCTCTCGTACTCTTACCTTGATAGGCGTTTCTCTGGCGATGGGCCTTGGGGCTGCGTGGATGGCCGACTCCTGGCTGAGCGCGCGGCTCAATGCCAGCCCGGATGACCACCTCCGAAACGTGGTGGTCGCCACGGTAGAGATTCCATTCGGGCAGATGGTCGAGGCCCAGCAGGTCACGACCGTACGCATGCCCATGGATACGATCCCGGACGATGCCTTCGATGCCAGCGAAAAAACCGTGGGCAAGATCGCAACGTTCGACATTCTGCGCGGCGACATCGTGCGCGGTGCGCGTCTGAGCGAGCACCTGGGTGGCAGTACCCTGGCCTCTTTGATTGCGCCTGATAAACGCGCCATATCGGTACGGGTGGACGATGTGGTCGGCGTGGGCGGATTCCTGTTGCCGGGTAACCGGGTCGATGTACTGGCGACCAAAACCACCAATTCCGGCAGTAACAGCGCCACGTCCAGGACCATCCTCGAGAACTTGCGGGTGTTGGCGGTGGATCAGACAGCGGGTACCGACAAGACCCAGCCGGTCGTGGTGCGCGCGGTGACGCTGGAAATGTCGACCGCTGAAGCGGAAGCCCTGGTCACGGCGCAGACGGAAGGCAAGTTGCAATTGGCGCTGCGTAACCCACTGAATCTCGAGAAGAAAACCGCGGCCGCTGCGCCTGTTGCACCTGTTGCGCCGGCCATGACTGTAGCCGCCGTCGCGGAGCCAAAACGCGTGGTACCGCGCAGCCGTGGCGAGGGTGGCGGGGCAATCACCATTATCCGCGGAACCGAAGCCATAGAAGTCAGAGTTCGCTGACAGGGCGCAACAGGTACATGGGCACCACGGTATTGGCGGAGCCGATCCGGATCAGTATCGGCAATCGAGGGCTTGATGATGAATCTTCGTATTCAGCGGCCGTTCACTTCGACGCCAAGGCGCCAGGAAGGATCGGTGAGCGTATTGATGGTGATCGCGTTGGCGGCGATGACCATGGTGGCGGCGTTGGCTTTGGACGGCGGGCATATGCTGCTGAACAAAACGCGCCTGCAGAATGCGGTGGACGCCGCCGCCCTGAGTGGTGCCAAGACCCTGAGTCAGGTGGGGGGGGCCATCAACAGTGCCAGTACGACGAAGACCGCCGCGCTCAATACGCTGGTACAGAATGCCAATGCCACGGGCAACAACGAATTGGCCACGGCAGTCGGCGGCAATGCAGGTGCATTTGCAGTGGTGGAACTGGCAAGCAGCGTCTATGGCCCGTTCTCCTACCCCGGGCCGGCGAATGCCAAGTACGTTCGGGTATCGGTACCGAGCTATAACCTGACGGGATTTTTCTGGAGTTTCGCCCAGGCATTCGGCGCTGGCGGCCTGGGAACCAAAGCGGTGGCGGCGATTGCCACCGCTGGCCCCAGCCCCACCAGCCCCTGCGATCTCGCGCCTTTGATGGTCTGTGGCGACCCGACTAAGTACAACCCTGGCGCCGGCATGTTCTGGGGCTTCCAGTATGGGGATCTGCAGGTATTGAAGACGGCTGCCGGCAATTCGTCGCCCATTGGTCCTGGCAACTTTCAGTTGCTCGACTTTGGTTCGGGCGGCAGTTCAGTCAGGGAGGATATGGCCGGAGGTGGCTCCGTCTGCCGCAATGTGGGGCAAGAGGTCCCGACCGCCCCTGGCAACAAGGTCGGCCCTGCGTCTCAAGGCCTGAATACGCGCTTCGGCATCTACGACGGCCCGGTCAGTGCCTCGGACTATCCGCCGGACCTCGTGACCACGTCCAGCAACCCCGCCATCACTTACGACGACTCAGTCAATCCCCCACAAGCGAAGTACCAGGGGCAAACCGTCACCTCGAGCAATGGCAATCTCACCGCGGGCGGCAATGCGATACTGGACTACAACGACTGGCGTGCGAGCGTTGCTGCGTGTGTGGCAGGGGCCAGTGGCTGTCAGAACAATGGGGTGTTCGAGCGCCGGATGATGAAAATCGTGGTGGGCGACTGCTCCGGAAAAAATAATGGTGCAACCTCGATCCCCGTTCTCGGTTTTGGCTGCTATTTCGTTGTGCAGCCCATGGATGGCGGTGGCGGGGACGCGCAGATCTTCGGCCAGTTCGTGAAGGAGTGCGAAGGCGACAACGTGGCCGGCCCCTCGCCGTCAACCGATTCCGGCCCGCAGATCATTCAGCTCTACAAAACCTACCTCACCGGCAGCGGCACTCCGAGCACTGACTCGTAGGAGGCGTCATGCGAATTCACGGATTTAAACGTCGGCAGCACCAACAAGGTCTGGCCATGGTGGAATTCACCCTGGTCCTGCCGGTGTTGCTGTTGCTGATGCTGGCCTTCGGTGAGTTCGGCCGCATGCTCTATCAGTACAACGTGCTGCTGCAGGCCAGCCGCGATGCCGACCGTTTCGTCGCCAGCAATGCCTGGAACTCGACGCTGGGTGCGGTTGCTCTGAGCAATACGCTACTGACCCAGACGAAAAACGTTGCGGTGTATGGCGTGCCTGCCAACACCGGGACCGCTGTGGTGTCAGGCCTGACGACTGGCAACGTGGACGTTGCCGCAGTGGGCACCGACCATGTGCGGGTCACCATCACTTACACGTTCTGCCCGGTAATTGGCGCTGGCAATTGCACAGGATCGCTTCCCGGTTTTTTTGGTAATTCGATTGCACTGGGCATTCCGCTGGTCGCCACTACTGTGATGAGGGCCCTGTGATGAATAGAAAACATATGCGCGGTGCCTATACGGTGGAGTTCGCCGTCATTGGTCTGCTGGTGTTCACGCTGTTGTTCGGCGTATTGGAAATGGGCCGCGCGTACTTCACGGTCAATGCGCTGGATGAAGCCGTGCGGCGGGGTGCGCGCCTGGCGGCGGTGTGCAATATCAGCGATCCGGTGGTTTTGCGACGAGCGATCTTCAATGCCGCGACCGACGCAGGTACGAGCCAGCTGATCAGCAATCTGGCTACCACCAACCTGACCCTGACCTATCTGGACGTCAACGGTGCAGTGGTGGCAAACCCCGGCGACCTGGTCAGCGTCAACGGTTTTCGTGCCGTCCGTTATGTCCAGTTGAGTCTGCAAAACTTCGTTTTCAACCTGTTTATTCCCGGGTTCGGCGTGCCCATAACCCTGCCTGCATTCAGGGCCACCTTGCCACGCGAAAGCCTTGGGCGTCATTCCGATTCCGGGGAGATCACGCCATGCTGAATACCAAGGACACTCCACTTTCCAGTGCGACAGGCAAAGCCGGGCTCAGGTTGCTGATCAGCAGCCGTGATGCCACGTCATTGCGCGACCTGCAGAGCGTCTGCCAACGCATGCCCAGCCTGGAGGTGAGCACTCGCCTGGTGAGCAATGGGCACGTCGACCCGCTCTACGGTCTGGACCGGATGCCCGATCTGCTGCTGTTGCGCGTCAGCCACCTGTGGCGCGAGGAGCTGTCGGCACTGTTGCAGCGCCCGGCCCATGAGCGTCCGCCGATGTTGGTGTGCGGACTGTTGAGCGAACAGGAGGGCATGCGCCTGGCGATGCAGGCCGGCGCCCGTGACGTCCTGCCGGAGCCCGTCGCCGAGACAGAACTGGTCGCCGCCTTGAATCGCCTGGTCATGGAGGTTCGGAGCGGCAGCGGGACAGAAGGGAAATTGCTCGCCGTGATCAGCGCCAAGGGCGGATCCGGCGGCACCATGCTTGCCTGCAACCTGGCTCAGCAGCTCAGCATGAAGGGTGGCAGTGCCCTGTTGCTGGACATGGACCTGCAATTTGGCAGCGTGACGCATTACCTGGATGTGGCGCAGACACACAGCCATCTGGAGGTGTTGCATCAGATCGACGGCATGGACAGCGTCGCATTACGCGGATTTTGCAGCCACTTCAGCCCGACCTTGCACGTGCTGGGTGGCCGGGCCGGTGAGCTGTGTCTGCCGCAGGATGCTCAACCCGAGCAACTTGACACCCTGATGCAGTTGGCCCGCGCCAGCTATGACTGGGTAGTGGTCGATCTGCCGCGGCAAATCGACCACCTCACCGGCTCCGTGCTGGAACAGGTGGACAGGGTGTACGTGGTGGTGCAGCAGAGCGTCAGCCATCTGCGCGATGCCAGCTCCCTGGTACGGATTCTTCGCGAAGACCTGGGCGTGCGTGGGGATCAATTGCAGATAGTGGTCAACCGTTATGACAAGGGGGCAGCGGTCAGCCTCAAGGATATCGGCGAGGCGCTGCGCTGCACGAACCTGTCGAAATTACCCAACGACTTCAACCTGGTCAGCCAGAGTCAGAACACGGGTGTGCCGTTGGGGCTGCATGCGCCGAAGGCGGCGATCACCGTTGCCCTGCGCAACGTGGCCGATGACCTGCTCGGCAACCAGATGGCTGGAAAAAAAGGCGTGTTCAAACGCGCCTTCAACCGTTTTTTCGGGGGGTGACCCATGATCAGCGACTTTCGTAACCGCTTGCGCAAACAGTCCGGTAAACCTGCCTCATCGCCGGTTAACCAGCCAGGTGACGACCTGCCGGATCCGGCAGAGGAAATAATGGCGTGGGAGCGCGCAACGCCAGATGTTCTTTACGAAACCAAAAGTCAGGTCACCCCGGTGGAAGCCGAGTGGCGAGAAAAGATCTACCAGCAGTTGCTCAAGGTCATGGACCTGTCCTTGCTGGACTCCCTTGAACAGGCAGAAGCCGCTCGGCAGATTCGCGATATTTGCCAGCGCCTGCTCGATGAGCATTCGGCACCGGTGAGTACTTCCAGCCGTCAGTTGATCATCAAGCAGATCACCGACGAGGTACTCGGCCTTGGCCCTCTGGAGCCATTGCTGGCTGACCACAGCGTGTCCGACATTCTGGTCAACGGTTATGCCTCGGTCTATGTCGAGCGCTTCGGCAAACTGCAACGCACCGATGTGCGCTTTCGCGATGATCAGCATTTGCTGAACATCATTGACCGTATCGTCTCCAGCCTGGGGCGGCGTATCGACGAGTCCTCGCCATTGGTGGACGCCCGGCTCAAGGACGGTTCGCGGGTCAATGCGATTATCCCGCCTCTGGCCATCGACGGCCCGAGCGTGTCGATCCGGCGCTTTGCGGTGGACCTGCTCAATACCGACAGCCTGATCCAGGTAGGGACCTTGACCCCGGCCATTGCCCTGCTGCTCAAGGCGATTGTCCGTGGGCGTTTGAACGTGCTGATTTCCGGCGGTACCGGCAGCGGCAAGACCACCATGCTCAATGTGCTGTCCAGTTTCATCCCGCACAACGAGCGGATCGTCACCATCGAAGACTCGGCCGAGCTGCAACTGCAGCAGCCCCATGTGGTACGACTGGAAACCCGGCCTTCGAATATCGAGGGGCGTGGCGAGGTGAGCCAGCGGGAGTTGGTGCGCAACAGCCTGCGGATGCGACCGGACCGTATCGTGATCGGCGAAGTGCGCGGTGCCGAGGCGCTGGACATGCTGACAGCGATGAACACCGGCCACGACGGCTCGTTGACTACGATCCACGCCAACACCGCACGCGATGCATTGGGGCGGATCGAGAACATGGTGTCGATGACCGGGGCGACCTTCCCGATCAAGGCCATGCGTCAGCAGATCGCATCGGCCATCGATGTGGTGATCCAGCTGGAGCGCCAGGAAGACGGCAAGCGCCGCCTGGTCAGTGTGCAGGAGATCAACGGCATGGAAGGCGAGATCATCACCATGACCGAAATCTTCTCCTTTGCGCGCCATGGCATGGGTGAAAACGGCGAAGTGCTCGGTGACTATCGGCCCAGCGGCATGATCCCCGCTTTCCGTGATGTGCTGGCCAAGCGTGGCATCGAGTTGCCGCTTGAGATGTTCAGGCCTGAGTGGATGGAGGCACGGCAGTCATGAACAATATTCCTGGTGAATTCATTCTGATGTTCCTCGGCATGGTGTTTATCGCCGTCTTTCTCCTGTCCCAGAGCGTTGCAGTGCCGGTGTTTGGCGAGGCCGGCAAGATGCGCAAGCGCATCCGCGGCCGTTTGCATGTACTGGAGAAAGCCAACAATCAGCCCAACATGCAGACGGTATTGCGACAAAAATACCTGACGCGCTTGTCGCCTCTGGAGGCCAGGCTTGAACAGCTGCCCTTTATGGAGACATTGACGCAAATGATTGAGCAGTCCGGACACGAATACCGGGCCTACCGGGTATTGCTGCTGGGGCTGGTACTGGGGGGGGCGGCGGGTATCTCGATCTGGATGGTCTCGTCAGTCTGGTGGATGGCGCTGATCACGGGCTTCGCGGTCTTCTGGTTACCCATACTGAAAATCTCTCGCGACCGTGGCAAGCGTTTCGCTGAGTTCGAGGAAGGCCTGCCGGATGCGCTGGATGCCATGTGCCGCGCTCTGCGTGCCGGGCACCCGTTCAACGAAACCCTGCGCCTGGTGGCCGAGGAGCACAGGGGGCCGGTGGCTCATGAGTTCGGCCTGACCTTCGCCGATATCAACTTTGGCAACGATGTGCGCCGGGCCATGCTCGGCCTGCTGGAACGCATGCCGAGCATGACGGTGATGATGCTGGTGACCTCGATCCTCATCCATCGCGAGACTGGCGGTAATCTGACTGAAGTTCTGGAGCGACTGAGTCGGCTGATTCGCGGGCGCTTCCGCTTTCAGCGCAAAGTCAAAACTTTGTCGGCGGAAGGGCGCATGTCGGCCTGGGTGCTGGTGGCGATTCCCTTCGTGCTGGCGATCGCGATCATAGTTACCACCCCCAGTTACATGCCTGTGCTGATCAATGATCCCACAGGCCGCAAGATGATCATCGGGGCGTTCGGCGCCATGTTGATCGGGATTTTCTGGATACGCAAAATCATCCGGATTCAGGTTTGAGCGGTATTCGCTACCGGGAGGTACAGGTCATGGACTTTTTGCTCGGGTTGTTCAGTCGGTTCACGGGGAATGAGGAGGTGGCGCGCCTGTTGTTCCTTGGCGCGATCGGTTTGAGTACGGTGCTTGCGGTCCTCGCCGTGATCTTGCTGATGATGGGACTTCAGGACCCGGTGCAGCGTCGTCTGGCGCTGATCAAGCGTGGTCATTTAGGCAACACGACCGGGCAGGAAGCTCCGGGTAACCTGCAACTGTTGCTGGAGCGGGTCGGCCAGCGCTTTGCTTCGGCCGACTCGGCTCAGACGTCTGCCACCCAGACCCTGTTGACGC
This sequence comes from Pseudomonas sp. Pseusp3, assembly GCF_047304225.1. Classification (NCBI taxonomy): domain Bacteria; kingdom Pseudomonadati; phylum Pseudomonadota; class Gammaproteobacteria; order Pseudomonadales; family Pseudomonadaceae; genus Pseudomonas; species Pseudomonas sp. Pseusp3. The sequence continues at coordinate 10,949 of NZ_JBGLYV010000010.1, forward strand.
ATGCGGGGTACCGTTCTTCGTCGGCGGTGCAGATGTACTGGGCGGTGCGCTTGATGTTGCCGCTGTTATTGATCGGTATTGCGTTGCTGCTGTTGCCGATGATTCCCAAGCTGTCCCTGACCATGGGGCTGCTGTTGGTGGTCTTGGTGGCCGGTATCGGATGGTTGGTGCCATCGCTGTATGTCGACAAGCGCAAGCAGTTGCGACAACGTCGGCTGCGTGCTGCGTTTCCGGATGCGCTGGATCTGATGGTGGTGTGCGTGGAGTCGGGCCTGGCCTTGCCCACGACCATCGAACGGGTGGCTGAGGAGATGTCGGTCAGTCAGGTCGAACTGGCTGAAGAACTGGCCCTGGTCAATGCGCAAATTCGCGCGGGCATTTCCAGTACCGAGGCGCTCAAGCAACTGGCCCTGCGCACTGGCCTGGATGACGTACAAGGGCTGGTCAGCCTGTTGGCGCAGAGTATCCGCTTTGGTACCAGCGTGGCCGACACCTTGCGCATCTATGCCGATGAGTTCCGTGACCGGCGTACGCAAGCTGCCGAAGAGATGGGGGCGAAAGTCGGTACCAAGCTGGTATTTCCGCTGATTTTCTGTCTATGGCCGAGCTTCTTCCTGGTCGCTATCGGCCCGGCCATGATCGGGGCACTCAGAGCATTCGGTAAGTGAGCGGGAGTGGTTTGCTGTAGAACAAGGTGGCTGTGTTGCATAAGAACGCGGTGGAGCAGGCGAACGGAGTGTATTCACTCCAATCGCCTGCTCCACTTTTTGATACCTGGGCTGTATTTTCCTGCACACGTGATTAAGCCTGGCTTTTTAGCCAGGCCACTCTGGACTACGCCAGAGGCTGATCACCTATCGAAAGGCCTCAGTTGCCGATGGTCATTTGTCCCGCTGTATCCTGGTCAAAATATTGCGGAATCGGGTAGTTGAAGCTATTCAGCCAGCGCTGCATGGCAAGGTCACGTTCGGTGGCCGAAGCGGTTTGCAGTATAGGGGAGGCAACCACGCCGCGAATCTGCAGCTGCAACCACTGTTCGGTGCCTTGTTGATAGGGCGAAGAGGGGCCCGGCTCGATAGCCCAGGCAGTGGTGGACAGGCTAGCCATGCACAGGATCAACAGCCTTTTGGTATTCATCTCGACTCCTCGTACGTTCTACTTGTTCGCACTGGCAGAGGCATCGGCTACCTCAGCCCCGCGATTGCCATCGGAAGCCACCACTTTTTTGGCGGAGACCTTGAGTTTTTCCGCGCGGGTCTGAGCCTCTGCGACTTGCTTGGGACTCAAGTCGGCGCGGGTCACGAGTTCGGCAGCCCCCTTCCAGTTATCCTGGTAGATCAGCAGCGTCACCATATTGAGTGCCGCCAGTGTGTTTCCCTGCTTGAGTTCCAGGGCGGTCATGAACTCAAAGCGCGCTTCTGGGATCCGTCGCTGATTGAGGTAGACGACCCCCAGGTCATTGCGCATTCTTTCGTCGGTGGGCGCCATCTTCACCGCGCGCTCAAGGTGAGTGGCAGCGACGGTGTTATCGTTTCTGGCAGCGGCCAACTGGCCCAGGCCATGTTCCCCTTCAGCCGCCAGGCAGGTGCCGAGCAAGCTTTCGTACAACGGCTGCGCTTCGCTGCTGTGCCCCATCATGCGCAGCACCCGAGCCTTGCGCAGGCGAACCTGGACCAGGTTATCGGACAAACCTTCCAGATTCGCCAGGCTGGCATACAAGCGGCCTTCGTCGGCCATGCTGTCGGCCAGGTTCAGGGCCAGTTCTTGCTCCGAACCGGGCTTGGCACAGCTGGCCGGGCGCGAAGCCAGGCCATTGCTGGCACAACCTGCGAGCATCAATGTCGCCGTTATTGCAATGACTGCTTTCATCGAATGTCCTCTGGCTACAACACGTTGAACGCCTGGCCAATGGCAATACAGCTGGCCCGGCAAGCGTTCAACGTCACCATTACGAGTGAGGGCGAGGCAAGTCCGGTTCAGGCTTCGGTTCATTGCGAGAGCCCGCTGAGACTGTCGAAGTCGCCATTTTCCAGGAAGAACATGCGGTAGAAATTCGGGTCGTAATTACGCAGCTGCTCGCCAGGCAGTGACGGCAGTTGTGCATTGGCCGCCAGTGGCTGGACCAGATGCGGGGTGACGATCATCAGCAGTTCGCGCTCTTCACGGTTGATGGTGTTGTCGCGGAAAAACGCGCCCAGAACCGGGATATCGCCCAGCCCTGGAAACTTGTTCACCTGGGAATTGTTGCGGGAGCTGATCAGGCCGCTGATGACGAAGCTTTCGCCGTCGGCCAGGGAGATGCTGGTATCGGTACGGCGCACGGTCAGGGCCGGGACTACCGTGCCGGCGATGCTCACGGCGTTGGTGAAGTCCAGTTCACTGACTTCCGGCGCCACCTTCAGCGCGATACGGCTTTTCCCGACGATGGTCGGCGTCAGGGTCAGGCGGATACCGAATTCCTTGTACTCGATGGACACGTTATCGCTGCCTGAGCTGGGCACCGGAATCGGTATTTCACCGCCGGCCAGGAAGCTCGCGCTCTGCCCGCTGAGCGCGACCAGGCTTGGTCGCGCCAGGGTGTAGGCGAAACCGCTGCCTTCCAGCGCGTTGAGCGCCACCAGGGTATTGCCGGTAGCAAATGTGAGGTTGAAGTTATTGTTGTTCACCGGTATCGACGGCGTGACAATGCCGCCGATGGTGGGCAAGGTCCTCGGCGAGCCGAACAGGAAGTTACCCCGGATGCCGAAAATCGAGGCCGAGGCTTCCTTGAGCTTGGTCCGGCTGACTTCAACGAAGCGGATATCGGTCTGCACCTGGCTCGGCAGCAGCGGGTCGTCGGAAGGCACCGACGGTACGCTGGTCAGCGCCGACGTGGCTTTACCCTTGACGAACACCATGCTTTGGCGCGGCGTTTTCGAACAGGCGGTCCAGACCATCAGGCTGGTGGTCCCCGGCGCAATGCCCGTGAGTATGAAAGCGTTGCTGCCGCTGGGTTGCACGTCGGCAATTTTCGGGTCACCCACCGCCAGTTGCGTTACCGGAACGGGGCTGCGCAGTTCACTCTGCAGTCCCTGGCCGACCTCGTACGTTGTCGGCCAATTTTCCAGTTGCGGACAGTTGGCCGGCGCGGCCTGAGCCGCATCCACGCTGAGGCCCACCCAGAACAGGCCATGGATAATTCGCTTGAAAGCGGGCACGGGATGAAGGCTCATTTGGTACATCCTCACTGGATAGGCCGTCTTTAGGCAGACTTGGTTGTCTCGGATCACTTCACGGGGATCGGGCTATCCCCCCCAATGCGCCAGACCTCTTATCCACGGCCCTGGCGTTATTCCTTGCGTACTACACACGAGCGGGTGCAATTCGCTGATCCGGCTGGACAGCGAGCGACCTTTGCTGAAACGGTTTTTAGTGATCCGGTTACCTGGACTGCCTGTCGGAGCGATACTCGCGCCTGTGGACGGTACGGTCCGCCAACCTGGTTCCCCCGCAAAGTAATCGGCACTGAAGGTACAGAGCCGGAAAACGCCTGCCAGGATCATGGTGAGGTAACTCCTTTTGCCAGTCCGCTATCTGATCACTGAAGCTGACGTGGAAATTCGGTCCGTCATGACTTCTTATTGTTTGAAGGTAGTTCAATCAATCCAAAGTGCCATGATTTTTAAGAAAACCATTGGTGCAAAGACTGGAGCCAGGCGGGTGGGCGGGGTCGCAGCGCAATGCGCTCGCCTGATGTCGACCCGTTGCGCTGAAGCAAAAAAAGGCCCGCCAGTCTGACTGAGCGGGCCTTTTGCGTTCCAGGCAATGCTTGCATCGAAAAAGTCAGGCGTCTCACGAACGCCCTGTGTTCAGTCCACGTGGTAGTGGACCGACAGCGTGCCTTTCTTTTGCGAAAGGGTGCTGATCGTGATCGCGCCCAAATCCTTCAGGCTACGTACATGGGTGCCGCCGCAACCGTAGGCGGGCAGTTCACCGAAACCGATCTCCCGGACGCCTTCGCGCAGTGAGGTCAGGCGCGGCAGGTCGTGGTCGATCCACTGCCCGATGCCCTGCTCAATTGTCCGGGCCTCAACGTCCTGCGCCGAGTTACCCGGTTTGAATTGCACACGACCTTCACCAGGCCAGTGATGCGCCTTGATCGGCATCCAGCCCATGGCTTGTACAAAGTGCCCGATCAAATGCCCGGCCGAATGCATGCGCGTGTTGAACAACCGCTGTTGTTCGTCGACGCGGATTTGAGTCATGCCGGTTTTTACGGGGCGGTCGACAAAGTGAATGATCAGCTCGGGATCCTGGACCACGCGCAGCACCTGGCTTTCGCCGATCCAGCCGGTGTCGCAAGGCTGTCCGCCGCCTTGAGGGTGGAACAGGGTTGCTCGCAAGACCACGGCAAACTCGTTTTCGTGGGGGATGCATTCCAGGACTTCCACGTTGGCCTTGAGCTCATCACTATGGAAAAAAAGGCGCAGCGTCATATTCCAGGCTCGTATTGAATATCTGTTTTTATTATAGAAAGCCGGTAAATGCGTGATAATCCGGGCAAACATCAAAGGACTGTTGCGCTGTGAGCATAAATCTTCCGCTGCCGCTGCTGGGTGAAATGGCGATTTTCGTCAAGGTTGTCGAGACGGGCAGTTTCTCCGAGGCGGCTCGCCAGTTGGGTACTTCGCCCTCGGCGGTCAGTCGTAGCATTTCGCGTCTGGAGAAGGCGCTCGCGACCCGGTTGCTGCAACGAACCACGCGCAAGCTGCGCCTGAGTGACGGTGGCGAGGAGGTGTTCAAGCGCTGCCAGGATATGGTCAATGCCGCCCGGTCAGTGATGGAAATCAGTGGTCAGTTCACCGATGAACCCGAAGGGCTGGTGCGTATCAGCGTGCCGAAAGCGGTGGGCCGGATCGTGATTCACCCGCACATGCCGGAGTTTTTGCGCCGTTATCCCAAAGTGGATGTGGAGATGTTGCTTGAGGACCGTCAGGTCGATCTGATTGACGATCACGTCGACCTGGCGATTCGCATCACCGACCGGCCGCCTGCGGGGCTGGTGGGGCGGCAGTTGCTGACGATCGATCATTTGCTCTGCGCCACACCGCAGTATCTGGCCGAGCACGGTACGCCGACTCATCCCCATGACTTGCTCAACCACAGTTGCATTTACCTGGGCGAAACCCCGAGCGATGCACGCTGGAAATTCAAGAAGGGCAGCAAAACCGTAACCGTCGGTGTGCGTGGGCGGTATGCCGCCAATCACACCGGCGTGCGTTATGGCGCGGTGTTGCAGCACATCGGGATTGGCAGCCTGCCGTATTTCACGGCGCGGTATGCCCTGGAGAAGGGGTTGATGGTGCAAGTGCTGCCGGACTGGACCTTTCTGGCGTCCTATCACGGCGGCGCCTGGTTGTTGCACTCGCCAACCCGGTACCTGCCTCCCAAGCTTCGGGTGTTGATTGATTACCTGGTGGAGTGTCTGGAGAAGGAGCCGACGTTGGGCAAGCCGGGCAGGTCGAATGGTCCGGGTTGGTCGCCATCGGAGTATGAACTGCCGGAGAGTGAGGGCTTGTTCTGAACGCAAAAAAGGCCCGCATGTTCAACCATGCGGGCCTTTTGCGTGAATCAGTCGGGGGATCAGTGCTTACTGTCCTGGTTCGACAGCGCCAGCAGCTGCTTTTCCTGGTTCCAGTCGAACGGTTCGTCGTTCTGTTCGGCTTCGAAGCGACGCTCTTCCAGTGCCTGATACAGGTCGATTTCTTCATCGGACAAGTAGTGCAGGCAGTCACCGGCGAAATACCACAGCAGATCCCGTGGAATCAGGTGGGCGATTTGCGGATAACGGGAAATGACTTGAGTCAGGATGTCCTGGCCCAGGTATTGGCTTTCGATCGGATCGATCGGCAGTGACGCCAGCAGTTCGTCGAAGCGCTCAAGGAACAAGGCATGGCTTTCTTCGGGAACCTGCTCGGCCTCACCTACGGCGACCAGGATGCTGCGCAGGTGGTCGAGTAAAACGAGATGATCGGCAACGATGTTGGACACGAGATAAGTCCTCAAGAGCAAAACGGGCGCGGGAGTATAAAGCGCCCGCGCCCGTTTTTACATGTTTGAAGGGATCAGCGGACTTTTCCCTTGGCCAGTGCCAAAGCCTTTTGGTCAAAGTCATCGACATCGATCACCTTGCGCCGGGCCGCCTCGGCTTCACGCAGGGTTTGGGCCTCCACCGGCTGCAACACGCCAGCCTCGAACGCGGCATCGATCAGCGACTCGCCGGGAAGCGGTTTGACCTGGCCACTCTTGAGTGCCACATGCAGCTTTTTGTACAGCGGCTGTGCGGCGCTCAACAGATTGCAGGCGTGTTGCAATGCAGCCACCGGATCGTCGCTCGCTTGCGGGCGATAGCAACCCAGGAGCAATTCCTCCAGGGCCGGGTCGCCCTTGGCGCGGCCAATCAACGCAGCGACTTCGGCCGCGAGTTTGTCCGATGGCCCTTTGTGCCGGCGACCGAACGGGAACACGATCACCCGCAGCAGGCAGCCCACGACCTTGTTCGGGAAGTTGCTCAGCAGTTCATCCATGGCGCGTTCGGCCTGCCCCAGGCTTTCCTCCATGGCCCAGGCCAGCAGCGGCGTCATGTACTGCGGTGAGTCGAGATCGTGGTAGCGCTTGAGGGCGGCGCTGGCCAGGTAAAGGTTGCTCAGCACGTCACCCAACCGCGCGGACAGACGCTCCCGGCGTTTCAGTTCACCTCCCAGTAGCATCATGCTGAGGTCGGCGAGCATGGCGAAAGCAGCGGCCTGACGATTGAGTGCGCGGAAGTAGCCCTGGCTGAGTTTGTCGCCCGGGGTGTGTTCCAGGTGCCCGAAACCAAGATTCAACACCAGAGTACTGGCGGCGTTGCTCACGGCAAAGCCGATGTGCTTGAGCAGCAGGCCATCGAACTCTGTGAGCGCCTGATCCTTGTCTTCACGGCCAGCAAGCGCCATTTCCTTGAGGACGAAGGGATGGCAACGAATCGCGCCCTGGCCGAAAATCATCAGGTTACGCGAGAGAATGTTCGCGCCTTCCACAGTGATGCAGATCGGCGCGCCCTGCCACATGCGTCCGAGATAATTGTTCGGCCCCAAGATGATCGCCTTGCCGCCGTGCACATCCATGGCGTGGCTGATGCACTCGCGGCCGCGTTCGGTCAGGTGGTACTTGAGAATCGCCGACAGCACCGACGGTTTCTCGCCGAGGTCCACCGCGTTGGCGGTGAGCATCCGCGCGGCGTCCATCATCCAGGCGTTGCCGCCGATGCGGGCCATGGCTTCCTGAATGCCTTCGAAAGCGGCAATCGGTACATTGAACTGCTCGCGAACCTGAGCGTACTGGCCCGTCACCAGGCTGGTGAACTTGGCCATGCCGGTGCCCACCGCCGGCAGGGAAATCGAACGCCCGACCGACAGGCAATTCATCAGCATCATCCAGCCTTTGCCGAGCATTTCCTGGCCGCCGATGAGGAACTCCAGCGGGACGAACACGTCTTTGCCTGAGTTCGGGCCATTCATGAAGGCGGCGCCCAGCGGCAGATGCCGGCGGCCGATCTCGACACCGGCGGTGTCAGTCGGTATCAATGCCAGGCTGATACCCAGGTCTTCCTGTTCGCCCAGCAGGTGATCCGGGTCATAGGCCTTGAAGGCCAGGCCGAGAAGGGTGGCCACCGGGCCGAGGGTGATGTAGCGCTTTTCCCAGTTCAGGCGCAGGCCGAGGACTTCCTGGCCCTCCCATTGCCCTTTGCAAATCACTCCGGAGTCCGGCATGCCGCCAGCGTCGGAGCCGGCCAGCGGACCGGTCAGGGCAAAGCACGGGATGTCGTCGCCGCGTGCCAGGCGTGGCAGGTAATGATTGCGTTGTTCGTCGGTGCCGTAATGCAGCAACAGTTCGGCCGGGCCGAGGGAGTTGGGGACCATCACGGTGGAGGCGAGGTCGCCGCTGTGGCTCGCCAGTTTCATCGCCACTTGCGAGTGGGCATAGGCGGAAAAGCCCTTGCCGCCAAACTCCTTGGGGATGATCAGGGCGAAAAAGCCGTTGTCCTTGATGAATGTCCAGGCTTCGGGCGGCAGGTCCATGGTTTGACCGAGCTGCCATTCATTGACCATGGCGCAGAGTGTTTCGGTCGGCCCGTCGATGAAAGCCTGTTCCTCTTCGTTCAATTGCGCTTTGGGATAGGACAGCAGTTTGCTCCAGTCCGGACGGCCACTGAACAGTTCGCCGTCCCACCAGACCGTGCCGGCCTCGATGGCATCGCGTTCGGTTTGCGACATGGGCGGCAGGGTTTTCTGGAACCAGTTGAATATCGGTGTGCTGAACAATTTGCGGCGCAGGTCGGGCAGCAGCAAGGGCGCGGCGACGGCGGCGATCAAGACCCAGAGGACCAGCAGCAACCAGCCCGGCGCGCGACTGAAAGCGCCCATTGCCACGACATAGACGGCCACGACGACCAGGGTGGGGAGCGGGGCGATGCGGCGGTGGGCCAAACAGGCAATACCGACCAGCAAAACCAGTATCCACAACAGCAGCATATTCATTCCTCCGTGAAACCAGGGCGAACCAGCCCTCAGAGCTTAGACGGCATCCGCAAAACAGGCAGGCCTGAGCGATGTGATTGGAATCTTGAAAACCCCGGATGATTTTCGTGCGGCAGGCGGGCCGCCACACACGTGGGAAAAGCGTTTATCGAGTGAACGGCAAAGCGCCCATGTTTGGCCGAAACGTCGTTATCTCTGTGCTGAAGCTCTCGCTAGACTCGGGGCTTCCCCAGGAGATTATTCTCATGCACGAGTACCTGAGTCCCGGCCGCTTCATCGATAGTGACCATCCGTCGGTGGTGGAGTTCGCCGAAATACATCGTGGCGCCAGTCGCGATCCGATTGAGCAGGCGATCAGCCTCTATTACGCCGTGCGTGAAGCGGTGCGCTACAACCCGTACACATTCAGTCGCGATCCGCAGACCCTGCGCGGCAGTCATGCATTGGCGACCGGGGAGAGTTACTGCGTGCCCAAGGCCACGTTGCTGGCAGGCGCGGCGCGGCATTGCGGGATTCCCGCGCGGATCGGCCTGGCGGATGTGCGCAATCATTTGTCGACGCCAAGGCTGCTTGAATTGCTCAAGAGCGACATGTTCGCCATGCACGGCTACACCGAGTTTTATTTGCAGGATCGCTGGATCAAGGCGACACCCGCGTTCAACCGGAAACTCTGCGACCTGTTCAATGTGGCGCCGCTGGAATTCGACGGGATCAACGACAGTGTTTTTCATCCCTTCAACCGCGATGGCGCGAAGCTGATGGAGTACCTGGTCGATCACGGCCAGTTCGCCGACGTACCTGAGGCGTTCTTTTTCGAGCACCTGGAAAAATGCTATCCGCACCTGTTCGGTGAGCAACAGCAACCGCTGTTGGGCGACATGCAGAGCGATTTGAGTCGTGCCTGATCCGGCGTATGCTGCCTGCCCACTTACCGAAAAAGAGGCGGTCATGCTGAAGATCTGGGGTCGGAAAAACTCATCGAATGTCAGAAAACCATTGTGGGCCGCCGAAGAACTGAGGCTGTCCTACGAGGCTATCGATGCCGGTGGCGCCTTCGGTGTCGTCGATACGCCCGAGTACCGCGCGATGAACCCCAACGGTCGGGTTCCGGTGATGGAAGACGATGGTTTTGTGTTGTGGGAGTCCAACGCCATCGTGCGTTACCTGATGGCCCTTCACGCCGATGGCACGACTTGGTATCCGGCGGATCTGCAAGCCCGTGCCAGCGCCGACAAATGGATGGACTGGACCACCTCGAGCTTTGCCGGCCCGTTCCGTACCGTGTTCTGGGGTGTGCTGCGTACCCCGGCAGACCAGCAGGACTGGCCCGCCATCAAGGCCGCGATCAAGGAATGCGACACGCTGCTGGCGATGGCCGATCAGGCGTTGGCGAACAAACCCTACCTGTCCGGAGACGAGATCGGCATGGGCGATATTCCCCTGGGCAGTTTCATTTATGCCTGGTTCGAGATGCCGATCGAGCGTGCGCCGCAGCCTCATCTGGAAGCCTGGTATGCACGATTGCAACAGCGTCCGGCGTATCGCAAAGCCGTCATGACCGCGTTGACTTAATACTCACTATCGACACACTTGACTGTACTTGTGTGGCGGCGACAAGCACCATTGCGCTCATGCGACGTGGTTGCAATGCGCGCCGCCCGCCCTTACCTGACCCTTTCTTCCCTTCTTGGTGCGTAAATCCGATATGAGTTCCGCTCTGTCCATCCGGCAGCTAACCAAAACCTACGGCAACGGTTTCCAGGCCCTGAATGGTATCGATCTGGATGTCGCCGAAGGTGACTTTTTCGCCTTGCTCGGCCCTAACGGCGCCGGCAAGTCCACGACCATCGGCATTCTCTCGACCCTGGTGAACAAGACCAGCGGCACAGTGAATATCTTCGGCCACGACCTGGACAAAAATCCTGCGCAGCTCAAACGCTCCATCGGCGTGGTGCCTCAGGAATTCAACTTCAACCAGTTCGAAAAGACCTTCGACATCGTCGTGACCCAGGCCGGGTACTACGGCATTCCGGCGAAAATCGCCAAGGAACGCGCCGAACAGTACCTGACCCAGCTCGGCCTGTGGGACAAGAAGGATGTGCCTTCGCGTTCACTGTCCGGTGGCATGAAGCGTCGCCTGATGATCGCCCGCGCGCTGGTCCATGAACCGCGCCTGCTGATCCTCGACGAACCGACTGCCGGGGTGGATATCGAGCTGCGTCGCTCGATGTGGAGCTTCCTCACCGAGCTGAACCAGAAAGGCATCACCATCATCCTCACCACCCACTATCTGGAAGAGGCTGAGCAGTTGTGCCGCAACATCGGCATCATCGACCACGGCACCATCGTCGAGAACACCAGCATGCGTCAGCTGCTCAGCCAACTGCATGTCGAAACCTTTCTGCTGGACCTCAAGGGCGTTCTGCCAGCCGCGCCTCAGTTGCTCGGCTACCCGTCCCGGCTGATCGACAGCCACACCCTGGAAGTCCAGGTGGACAAGTCCATGGGCATCACCGCGCTGTTCACCCAGTTGGCACAGCAGAACATCGAAGTGCTGAGCCTGCGTAACAAAACCAATCGCCTCGAGGAGTTGTTCGTGTCCCTGGTGGAGAAAAATCTGTCGAAGGTGGCAGTATGAGTTCAGAGCTGCGCCCCAACCTCGTTGCCCTCAACACCATCGTTTACCGTGAAGTCCGGCGATTCACCCGGATCTGGCCGCAGACCTTGCTGCCGCCGGCCATCACCATGGTCCTGTACTTCGTGATCTTCGGTAATCTGATCGGTCGGCAGATCGGCGACATGGGTGGCTTCACTTACATGGAGTACATCGTGCCGGGGCTGATCATGATGTCGGTGATCACCAACTCCTACGGCAACGTGGTGTCGAGTTTCTTCGGCAGCAAGTTCCAGCGGTCCATTGAAGAATTGATGGTCTCGCCGTTGTCGCCGCACACCATCCTGATCGGCTACACCCTGGGCGGCGTGCTGCGCGGCTTGATGGTGGGGATCATCGTGACCCTGCTGTCACTGTTCTTTACGCATTTGCAGGTGCATCACCTGGGCGTGACCATTCTGGTGGTGGTGTTGACCGCGACGATCTTCTCGCTGCTGGGCTTCATCAATGCCGTGTTTGCGCGCAACTTCGATGACATTTCGATCATTCCGACTTTCGTGCTGACGCCACTGACCTACCTGGGCGGGGTCTTCTACTCGATCACCTTGCTGCCGCCGTTCTGGCAGACCGTGTCCCTGGCCAACCCGGTGCTGCACATGGTCAACGCATTCCGTTACGGCATCCTCGGCGTATCGGATATCCGGATCAGCGTGGCCATCGCCTTCATGCTGGTCGCGACCGTGGTGCTGTATTTCGGTTGTGCACGGTTGCTGGTCAGCGGGCGCGGGATGCGTACCTGAGAAATACCGAGTCGTCTGTTTCGCGAGCAAGCCCGCTCCCACACTCGATCTATGTCGCTAAGTAGATCCCCTGTGGGAGCGAGCTTGCTCGCGATGGCGCCAGTCCGGACACCAAAATAAAACGGCCTCCCAAGTGGAGGCCGTCTTGCATTCTCACATCCGGCTCTTCTTGCGCCGCTTCCACTGCCTGGCCACCCACCAGCGCCAATACATCATCACCAGGAAGTAGGCCAGCGCACCGAGTGCCAGCCCCGTCACTACCGAGCCCAACAGAAACGGTTGCCACAAGGTCGAGATTTCCCCCCTGATCCATTCCCAGGTCAGTGAGTCCGGCAACTGCCGGGCGGGAACGTCCATCAGCCAGGCGCCGGTCTGGTAGGTGCAGAAGAATACGGCGGGCATGGTGATCGGGTTGGTCAGCCAGACCAGGCTCACGGCAATCGGCATGTTGCCGCGCACGATGATGGCGAGGATTGCCGCCAGCAACATCTGCAGCGGGATCGGCAGGAACGCCGCAAACAGGCCCACCGCCATGGCGCGGGCAACGGAGTGGCGGTTGAGGTGCCACAGGTTGGGGTCATGCAACAGTGTGCCGAGAAAGCGTAAGGACTTGTGTTCCCTGATACTCATCGGGTCTGGCATGTAACGTTTGAATAAGCGCCGGGGCATAAGGCTTCTCGGTCGGTCAGGGTGGCAAGTATGTCTGGATTCTATGAACGCCCCATTCAGACTTTGTGACAATTGATAACGGCGCCTGCGCGACGGGCGGGCTAAGCCTTGGAGGGGACTCTCAAGGACGGGCTTATGCGCACAGGGATGATGGCGCTGGCGTTGGGTCTGCTGACCTTGCGTTTTTTACCGGCATTACCGCCGGTCTGGTTGTGGCTGGCGATGCCGGTGGCGGGCTTGATGTTGTTGCCGTTCAGGACGTATCCGCTGGCGTTTTATTTGTTCGGTTTGAGTTGGGCCTGCGCGAATGCGCAGTGGGCGCTGGATGACCGGTTGCCGCCGGCGCTGGACGGAGAAACCCGTTGGGTCGAAGGGCGGGTCACAGGTTTGCCCCGGCATGACGACGGTGTCGTGCGTTTCGAATTGACCGACATCCAGTCTCGACGTACCCGGCTGCCGCGGCAAATGCGTCTGGCCTGGTATGGCGGGCCGCCGGTGAATAGTGGCGAACGTTGGCGCCTGGCAGTCAAGCTGAAGCGCCCGGTCGGGCTCCTCAATCCGCAGGCCTTCGACTACCAGGCCTGGTTGCTGGCACAGCGCATCGGGGCGACCGGGACGATCAAGGCGGGCGAACGCCTTGCGCCAGCCCAATGGGCCTGGCGCGACGGAGTCCGTCAGCGCTTGCTGGCGGTGGATGCCCAGGGGCGAAGCGGCGCGTTGACGGCGCTGGTACTCGGGGACGGCGCCGGGCTGAGCCGTGAAGACTGGCAGGTATTGCAGGACACCGGCACGGTGCATCTGTTGGTGATTTCCGGGCAGCACATCGGATTGCTGGCGGGAGCTGTGTATCTGCTGATCGCCGGCCTGGCCCGCTTTGGGTTATGGCCGAACCGTCTGCCATGGTTGCCTTGGGCGTGTGGCCTGGCATTCGCCGCTGCGCTGGGTTACGGGATGCTGGCCGGTTTCGAGGTGCCGGTGCGACGAGCCTGCCTGATGCTTGGTCTGGTGTTGTTGTGGCGTCTGCAGTTCCGCCATCTCGGTGCATGGTGGCCCCTGTTGTTGGCACTCAACGGCATTTTGCTGCTGGAGCCGCTGGCGAGTCTTCAGCCTGGTTTCTGGCTGTCTTTCGCGGCTGTGGCAATCTTGATATTTACCTTCGGCGGCCGGTTGGGGCCCTGGCGGTGGTGGCAATCCTGGACCCGCGCCCAGTGGCTGATTGCAATCGGACTGTGTCCGTTATTACTGGCACTGGGGTTGCCCATCAGTCTCAGCGGGCCGCTGGCCAATTTGTTCGCCGTGCCCTGGATCAGTCTGGTGGTACTGCCACCATCGTTGCTCGGGACGCTGTTGCTGTCGGTGCCTTACGTGGGTGAGAACTTGCTGTGGCTGGCGGGCGGCTTGATCGACTGGTGGTTCAGGGGATTGGGGCTCGTCTCCGGTCAGGTTCCCGCGTGGGTGCCCATGGCAGTCCCTCTATGGGCCTGGGCAATCGGTGCCTTTGGCGCCTTTTTGCTATTGCTGCCGCGAGGCGTACCGATGCGCCCGTTAGGGTGGCCCATGCTGTTGATCCTGGTTTTTTCGCCCAGGCCGATGGTGCAGGAAGGCAGGGCCGAAGTCTGGCAACTGGATGTCGGCCAGGGTCTGGCGATCGTGGTGCGCACCCGGCATCACACGTTGCTGTATGACGCCGGACCGCGTTTCGGTGAACTCGACCAGGGGGAGCGGGTGGTGCTGCCGGCGTTGCGCAAACTGGGGGTGAAGGACATCGACCTGATGCTGATCAGTCACGCCCATGCCGATCATGCAGGCGGTGCCCGGGCGGTTGCCAAGGGCTTGCCGGTGAAACAGGTGGTCAGTGGTGAACCGTCAGACTTGCCCGTGGAGTTGCAGGCCGAGCGTTGTGAGAGTGGACGGCAATGGACCTGGGATGAAGTCGATTTCCAGCTTTGGCACTGGCCATTGGCCGGCGACAGCAATCAGAACTCCTGTGTCCTGCTGATCGAGGCCAATGGCGAACGGTTGCTGTTGAGTGGTGACATTGATGCCGCCGCCGAGAGGGCCCTGCTGGACAGCCCGTTGGCCCTGCCCACCGACTGGCTGCAGGCGCCACACCACGGCAGTCGCAGCTCGTCGTCCGGGGCCCTTCTGGATGTCCTGCAACCTAAAGGTGCGCTGATCTCCCGTGGCCAGGGCAATTCGTTTGGCCATCCGCATCCCACGGTGATCGCGCGTTATCAAAAACGTGGAATGGCGATCTACGACAGTGCAGAACACGGTGCCATTCGTCTGCAACTGGGACGCTTCGAGCCGCCGTGGTCAATGCGCCAGGAACGGCGTTTCTGGCGCGATCCGCCGCCCTCGAACCAATAAGCGAGCGCTATTAATGCCCGACCGGATGCGACATCACGGTCTTCGGTGCTTCCACCCCCTATGTTAGAGTGGCGCACTTTTTCGAGGGGACTGTCACTGTGTGGGAATTGGTCAAATCCGGCGGCTGGATGATGCTGCCGATCATTCTGAGTTCCATCGTGGCCATGGCCATCGTCGCCGAGCGCCTCTGGACGCTGCGCGCCAGCCGCGTGACCCCGGAGCACTTGCTCGGGCAGGTCTGGGTCTGGATCAAGGACAAACAGCTCAATAAGGAAAAACTCAAGGAACTGCGCGCCAACTCCCCGTTGGGCGAGATCCTGGCGGCCGGCCTGGCCAATTCCAGACATGGTCGCGAGATCATGAAAGAGTGCATCGAAGAGGCCGCTGCCCGGGTGATTCACGAGCTGGAGCGCTACATCAACGCGCTGGGCACCATTGCCGCCATGGCGCCTTTGCTGGGGCTGCTGGGTACCGTGTTGGGCATGATCGATATCTTCAGTTCGTTCATGGGCACGGGCATGATGACCAACGCCGCAGTGTTGGCCGGCGGTATTTCCAAAGCCTTGATTACCACGGCCTCGGGCCTGATCGTCGGTATCCCGGCGGTGTTCTTCCACCGGTTTCTGCAACGGCGCATCGATGAGCTCGTCGTGGGCATGGAGCAGGAAGCCATCAAGCTGGTTGAAGTGGTGCAGGGCGACCGTGACGTTGATCTGGCTGAGGGCAAAGCGTGAAATTCCGCCGCAAGCAACGGGAGAACGTGGACATCAACCTCGTGTCGCTGATCGACGTGGTGTTTGTCCTGCTGCTGTTTTTCGTCGTGACCACCACTTTTACCCGTGAGACCCAGCTGCGCGTCGACCTGCCGGAAGCGGTCAGCGGCTCTCCGTCCGAAGACCAGAACAAGCCGCTGGACATCGCCATCAGCGCCGACGGCGTGTTCTCGGTGAATAACCAGATCCTGCCGAAAAGCGACCTGGCTTCCCTGATGGACGCGCTGCAAAAGGAAGCCAATGGCGACACCAACCGGCCACTGTCGATCAGTGCTGACGGCAAGACGCAGCATCAGTCTGTCATCACCGCCATGGATGCGGCCGGCAAGCTCGGTTTCAGCCATTTGCGCATGACCACTGTCGAAGCGGCACCCCCCGCATCCTGATGGCCATGTCCGAACGATTGCTGGCGGCGTGGTACGCAGGTCATCCGGCCCTGAAACTGTTGCAGCCACTGGAGTGGCTGTACCGGCGCGTGGTCATGCATAAGCGCAAGCGCTTTCTGGCGGGTGAGGGCGAGATCTACCAGCCGCCGGTGCCGTTGATCGTGGTCGGCAATATCACCGTGGGTGGCACTGGCAAGACGCCGCTGATTCTATGGATGATCGAGCACTGCCAGCGCAGCGGCCTGCGGGTCGGTGTGGTCAGCCGCGGCTACGGTGCCAGACCGCCGCAGTTGCCATGGCGGGTCGAGGCCGAGCAGAGCGCCGACGTCGCCGGTGACGAGCCGTTGCTGATCGTCCAGCGCACGGGCGTGCCGCTGATGATCGACCCCAATCGCAGCAACGCTGTCCAAGCGTTGCTGGCCAGTGAGCCGCTGGACCTGATCCTGTCCGACGACGGCATGCAGCACTACCGCCTGGCCCGTGACCTGGAACTGGTGCTGATCGACGCCGCCCGCGGCCTGGGCAATCGCCGTTGCCTGCCTGCCGGGCCATTGCGTGAGCCGGTCGAGCGCCTGCAAAGCGTCGACGCGGTCCTCTACAACGGCGCCGCGGCTGACCGCACTGACGGGTTTGCCTTTCAATTGCAGCCCACCGCGCTGGTCAATCTGCGCAGCGGCGAACGGCGTCCCCTCGACCACTTCCAAAGCGGCCAGGCCCTGCACGCGGTGGCCGGCATCGGCAATCCGCAACGTTTCTTCAAGACCCTCGAAACGCTACACTGGAAGCCGGTTCCACATGCGTTTGCCGACCACGCCGAATACAGCGTGGAGACTTTGAATTTCGCGCCGTCGTTGCCGTTGGTGATGACGGAAAAAGACGCGGTGAAATGCCGTGCCTTTGCCGCCACCGATTGGTGGTACCTGGCGGTCGATGCTGTGCCATCGCCGGCCTTCGTGGCCTGGTTCGACACACAGCTGATGCGTCTGTTACCGGCTCGTTTGTTGCCTTAACTCCGTTTTTTCCAGGGAATGCTCATGGACACCAAATTGCTCGACATCCTCGCTTGCCCGGTCTGCAAAGGCCCGCTCAAGCTCAGCGCCGACAAAACCGAGCTGATCAGCAAGGGCGCAGGCCTGGCCTACCCGATTCGCGATGGCATCCCGGTGATGCTCGAATCGGAAGCGCGCACCCTGACCACCGACGAGCGCCTGGATAAATGACCACAGCCTTTACCGTCGTCATTCCATCGCGTTATGCCTCCACCCGCCTGCCGGGCAAACCGCTGCTGCTGATCGCCGGCAAGCCGATGATTCAGCACGTCTGGGAACAGGCGAGCAAAAGCAGCGCCGAGCGGGTGGTGGTGGCCACCGACGACGCGCGCATCGTCGAGGCCTGTAAAGGCTTTGGTGCCGAAGTGGTGTTGACCCGTGAAGATCACAACTCCGGCACCGATCGGCTGGCCGAAGTCGCGATGAAGCTGGGCCTGGCGCCTGACGCCATCGTGGTCAACGTCCAGGGCGACGAGCCGCTGATCCCGCCGAGCGTGATCGATCAGGTCGCCGCCAACCTGGCTGCCCACGCCGAAGCGCGCATGGCCACCCTGGCCGAGCCGATCGAAGACGTGGACACCCTGTTCAATCCCAACGTGGTCAAGGTCGTCAGCGACCTCAACGGCCTGGCGTTGACGTTCAGTCGTTCCACCTTGCCCTGGGCGCGGGATGCGTTCGCGGTGAGCCGTGAGCAGTTGCCGCAAGGTGTGCCGTATCGTCGCCATATCGGCATCTATGCCTATCGTGCCGGTTTCCTGCAGGATTTTGTCAGCTGGGGCCCGTGCTGGCTGGAAAACACCGAGAGCCTGGAGCAGTTGCGTGCCCTGTGGCACGGCGTGCGGATCCACGTAGCCGATGCACTGATCGCGCCGCCAGCCGGCGTCGACACTGTTGAAGATCTTGAGCGCGTTCGTCGCCTTCTGGAGGCGTGATGCGGGTTCTGTTTGTCTGCCTGGGCAACATCTGCCGCTCTCCCACGGCCGAAGGCGTGCTGCGGCACAAGTTGCGTGAAGCGGGGCTGGCTGAACTGGTCGAAGTCGCTTCCGCCGGCACCGGTGACTGGCATGTCGGCAAGGCACCGGACAAGCGTAGTCAGGCCGCGGCGAAGCTGCGCGGTTACGACTTGTCCGCCCAGCGCGCCCAGCAAGTCACCCGCGCCGATTTCGCCACCTACGATCTGATCCTGGCGATGGATAACAGCAACCTGCGCCATCTCAAGGCTTTGCAGCCGGCCCAGGGCAAGGCCGAACTCGACCTGTTCCTGCGTCGCTACCAGTCGCCAATCGATGAAGTGCCGGACCCTTACTACGACGGCGAACAAGGCTTCGAGCAGGTGCTGGACCTGATCGAGCGCGCCAGCGATCTGCTGGTCATCGAACTGAAGGGACGGTTATGAGTTTGCAGGTTCAATCGCAGGTTTCGCTCAAGCCGTTCAACAGCTTTGGCGTGGATGTCCAGGCCCGGCTGTTTGCCGAGGCCCGTAGCGACGCCGATGTGCGTGAAGCCCTGGCCTATGGCCTGGAACACAATGTCCCGGTGCTGGTGATCGGCGGAGGCAGCAACCTGTTGCTGACGGCGGATATCGATTCACTGGTGCTGCGCATGGCCACTCGCGGGATTCGCGTGTTGAGCGATGACGCCGGCAAAGTGGTGATCGAGGCCGAGGCGGGCGAGCCCTGGCATCCATTTGTGCAACACACACTGGCCCTGGGGTTGTCCGGCCTGGAAAACCTCAGCCTGATTCCCGGTACCGTCGGTGCGGCACCAATGCAGAACATCGGCGCCTATGGAGTCGAGATCAAGGACGTGTTCGCCGGCCTGACCGCACTCGATCGCCAGACCGGCGAACTGCGCGACTTCAGCCTGGCGCAATGCAACTTCGCTTACCGCGACAGCCTGTTCAAGCAGGAACCGGGGCGTTGGCTGATCCTGCGTGTGCGTTTCGCCCTCGACCGCGCCGCGCATTTGCATCTGGAGTACGGCCCGGTGCGTCAGCGCCTGACCGAACAAGGCATCGAGCATCCGACCGCCAGTGAGGTCAGCCAGGCCATTTGCAGCATCCGCAACGAAAAACTGCCAGATCCGGCCGTGCTCGGTAACGCCGGCAGCTTTTTCAAGAACCCTTTGGTATCGGCGGCGCTGGCTGCACGGCTCAAGGGCGAATACCCGGACCTGGTGGCCTATGCGCAACCCGACGGGCAGATGAAGCTGGCCGCGGGTTGGTTGATCGAGCGTGCAGGGTGGAAAGGTTTCCGCGAAGCCGATGCGGGCGTGCATAAATTGCAGGCGCTGGTGCTGGTCAACTACGGCAGAGCGACCGGTTTGCAGTTGCTCGACCTGGCGCAGCGTATCCAGAAAGACATTTCAGAACGTTTCCATGTTGACCTGGAAATGGAGCCGAACCGGTATTGAGCTAAGCTTTCCGG
The DNA here is from genome assembly GCF_047304225.1 of Pseudomonas sp. Pseusp3. NCBI lineage: Bacteria > Pseudomonadati > Pseudomonadota > Gammaproteobacteria > Pseudomonadales > Pseudomonadaceae > Pseudomonas > Pseudomonas sp. Pseusp3. The sequence continues at coordinate 30,594 of NZ_JBGLYV010000010.1, forward strand.
ACGGATCAAAAAGCCCTGCACAGTGTTTATTGTGCAGGGCTTTTTTGTTAATGCTCGGTTAACTTAGTCAGCTAACGATGCACACACTTGTTCCATCAAAGGCCCGGTGCAGACCGTTTGCGTCTGCACAAGAGAGCCCATTAGCCTGAGTCGATCTGCGTAATGCCAACCGCCGATGTTCGGGCGGCAGATTGCTCGACCCCATAACCCAATACTATGCGGGCGTGCCCATGATTACCCTGAAGCTCAACGGTCAAGACCATCAACTCGACGTCAGCGAGGACATGCCGCTGCTCTGGGCCATCCGCGACGTGGCCGGTTACAACGGCACCAAATTCGGCTGCGGCATGGGCCTGTGCGGGGCCTGCACCATTCATATCGAAGGGGCTCCGGCGCGCAGTTGCATCACGCCCATCGGTTCAGTCGTCGGGCAGAACGTCAGCACCATCGACAACCTGCACGCCGACCCGGTCGGCAAAGTCGTGCAGCAGGCCTGGCTCGACACGGCGGTCGCCCAATGCGGTTTCTGCCAGGGCGGGCAAATCATGTCTGCCACCGCGCTGCTCAAGACCAACCCGAACCCGAGCGACGAGCAGATCGAAGAGGCCATGGTCGGCAACATCTGCCGCTGCGGCACCTACAACCGTATCAAGACGGCGATCCGCCAGGCCTCCACTCACCTGAAGGAGGCCAAGGCATGAGCCGGTTACCGAATGATTTCGCCCTGAGCAATCTGAGCCAGCTCAGTCGCCGTGGTTTTCTGAAAGGCGTAGGCGCCACCAGTGCGTTGGTATTGGCGGCGAGCTGGGGCTGGCAAGACGCTTTTGCCGAAGAAAAAGACAAGAAGTTCGGCGCCGACGGCATGCCCCACGGCTGGGTCGACGATCCGAAAGTCTATGTGAGCATTGCTGCGGATGGCACGGTGACCGTGATCTGCAACCGCTCGGAGATGGGCCAGGGCGTGCGTACCAGTTTGACCATGGTGGTGGCCGATGAACTGGAAGCCGACTGGGCGATGGTCAGGGTGCGGCAGGCCCCAGGCGATGAAGTGCGCTTCGGCAACCAGGACACCGACGGCTCGCGCAGCATGCGTCACTGGTACGAGCCGATGCGCCGCTGCGGTGGCGCCGCGCGGACCATGCTCGAACAAGCCGCTGCCAACCAGTGGAAAGTGCCGGCAGGCGAGTGTCACGCGCAACTGCATAAAGTCATCCATGAACCTTCCGGTCGCGAGTTGGGCTATGGGGCGCTCGCTGCCGCTGCAGCTGCGTTGCCCGTTCCTGCGCGGGACAGCCTGAAACTCAAGCAGCCTTCGGAATTTCGCTACATTGGCAAGGAAGGCACCAAGGCCATCGATGGTGAAGACATTGTCAACGGCCGTGCGGTGTACGGCGCCGATGTGCATCTCGACGGCATGCTGTACGCGACCATTGCGCGGCCCGCGGTGTATGGCGGCAAAGTCAAAAGCTACGATGGCAGCGCGGCGATGAAAGTCCCGGGCGTGGTCAAAGTGCTGCAGATCGAAAGCCGGCCTTTGCCTTCGGAGTTTCAACCACTCGGCGGTATCGCCGTGGTGGCGAGCAATACCTGGGCGGCGATGAAGGGCCGCGAGGCATTGAAAATCGAGTGGGACGACGGGCTTAACGCCAGCTACGACTCGATCGCCTATCGCAAGGAGCTTGAAACCGCCTCGCTCAAGCCCGGCAAGGTGGTACGCAATACCGGCAACCTCGATGAGGCCATGACCAGCGCCGATAGCACGCTGGAATCGTCCTACTACTTGCCGCATTTGTCACAGTCGCCGATGGAGCCGATGGTCGCCATTGCCCGGTTCAAGGACGGTGCGTGCGAAGCCTGGGGGCCAAGCCAGGCACCGCAGGTCACCCGGGAGCGGATCGCTGAACGCCTGGGCCTGCCGTTCGACAACGTCATGTTCAACGTGACCCTGCTCGGTGGCGGATTCGGGCGCAAGTCCAAGCCCGACTTCATCATCGAAGCCGCTATCCTCGCCAAGGAATTCCCCGGCAAAGCGGTGCGGGTGCAATGGACCCGCGAAGACGATATCCACTGTTCGTACTTCCACACGGTATCGGTCGAATACCTCAAGGCCGGCCTGAACAAGGATGGCCTGCCGTCCGGCTGGTTGCACCGTACGGTGGCGCCGAGCATCACTGCGTTGTTTGCGCCGGGCATGAAGCATGAGGCGGCGTTCGAACTGGGCATGGGATTCACCAACATGGCGTACGCAATCCCCAACATTCGCCTGGAAAACCCCGAGGCAACGGTGCATACCCGGGTCGGCTGGTATCGCTCGGTGTCGAACATTCCCCATGGCTTCGCGATCCAGAGTTTTATCGATGAACTGGCGCACAAGGCCGGGGAAGACCCGCTGAAATACCAGATCAGATTGCTCGGCCCCGATCGTCAGATTGACCCGCGCACCTTGAGTGAAGAGTGGAACTACGGCGAATCCCCCGAGCGTTATCCGATCGATACCGCGCGACTGCGCACGGTACTGGAGACCGCCGCCAAAGCCGCCGGTTGGGGGCGCGAGTTGCCCAAGGGGCGCGGTCTGGGCCTGGCGGTGCATTACAGCTTCGTGACGTATGTGGCGGCGGTAATCGAGGTGGAGGTGAAGGACGACGGCACGCTGGTGGTGCACAAGGCCGACATCGCCGTCGATTGCGGACCGCAGATCAACCCCGAGCGGATTCGCGCGCAGTTCGAGGGCGCCTGCGTCATGGGCCTGGGCAATGCGGTGCTGGGGGAAATCAGCTTCAAGGACGGCAAGGTCCAGCAGGATAACTTCCACATGTACGAAGTGGCACGCATGTCCCTGGCACCGAAAGAGGTGGCCGTGCATCTGGTGATGCCGCCGGGCAATGTCCCGTTGGGCGGTGTCGGTGAACCGGGCGTGCCACCGATTGCGCCGGCATTGTGCAATGCGATCTTTGCTGCCACCGGCAAACGCATCCGCAACTTGCCGGTTCGTTATCAGCTGTCGGGCTGGCAGCAGGCCAGAGCCTGATGGACAGCGCCGATCTGAATGTCCTGCGCAGCGTGTTGCAGTGGCATCGCGCTGGTCAGCGGGTGGTGTTGTACAGCGTGGTCGAAACCTGGGGCACTGCGCCCCGGGCACCCGGTGCCATGCTGGCCTTGCGTGAAGACGGGATGGTGATTGGTTCGGTCTCGGGCGGGTGCGTCGAGGATGACTTGATCGCCCGGCTGCACGACGGGCGCCTGGCGCTAGACGGGCCGCCGGTGCAATTGATCACGTACGGCGTGACCCGCGAGGAAGCCGCACGTTTCGGCTTGCCCTGCGGTGGCACCTTGCGCTTGACCGAGGAACGTATCGACGATGGGGATTGGGTCGAGCAATTGCTCGCTCGTTGCGAGGCCCATGAAATCGTTGCGCGTGAACTGAACCTGGCCACTGGCGAAGTGCTGTTGCAGTCGGCCAATAAAACTGACGTGTTGACGTTCGACGGCCAGACCTTGCGCTCAATCTACGGTCCACGCTGGCGCCTGCTGCTGATCGGCGCGGGGCAGCTGTCGCGCTACGTCGCTGAAATGGCCCGCCTGCTGGATTTCGAGGTGTTGATTTGCGATCCGCGTACCGAGTTCGTCTACGGCTGGGAGGAGCAGCACGGAAGATTCGTTTCGGGCATGCCGGATGAGGCGGTATTGAATATCCAGACCGACGAACGCACGGCCATCGTGGCCTTGACCCATGATCCGCGTCTGGACGACATGGCACTGCTCACGGCCCTGGATTCCAGGGCTTTCTACGTCGGGGCGCTGGGTTCGAGGGTCAACAGTCAGAAGCGCCGGGAGAACCTGGCTCAACTGGGTTTGTCGCAATCGGCGATTGACCGCTTGCATGGTCCGATCGGTTTACACATCGGCAGTCATAATCCGGCGGAGATTGCCCTGTCGCTCATGGCGGAAATCGTCGCGGTCAAAAATGGCGTCGAACTGAAGCAGAAGAAGATCCTGCAGGAGAGGGTATGAGCGAGTCGATCGGCGTCATCGTATTGGCGGCGGGGCGGGGCAGTCGGTTTCGTCAGGTGGCGGGCGTCGAAAAGGATAAATTGCTGGCCGATTGCACCGGTCGTGACGGTGCGGTTCGATCCGTCATTGAGCACACATTGGTCAATCTGCCTGTCGCTCTGGACAAGCGTGTCCTGGTAACAACCGCGGATCGCCCGCAAGTCATCCGTATGGCCAAGGCGTATGGCTGCGAGATCGTCCTGATCGAATCGACGGGAATGGGTGACAGCATTGCGGCCGGGGTGGCGTCGTGTGCGCAACTCAATGGCTGGTTGATGGTGCTGGGGGATATGCCGTTCATCCTTCCCTCGAGCATTGAGCAAGTGGTGGAGCAGATGGCAGATGATTGCATCAGTGTGCCGCTTCAGGGCGGCGAATACGCGCACCCGGTAGGATTTGGACGCAGCTTCGGCCCAGGGTTGATGGCTCTATCGGGTGATCGTGGGGCCAAGGCACTGTTTGCGCAGGGGCGGGTGGTTGAAGTTGTGCTGGATGATCCCGGTGTGTTGTGGGATGTGGATGTGCCGCAGGCATTGATCTTCAAACCCGCCTGGATCTCCGACAAGGGATAACTGTGAATTCGAGACATGAAAAAGCCCCGCCTGGATCACCAGGCGGGGCTTTTTAGTAGCCGTTGGAATCAGACGAGAGGTTTAGGCTCGTGCTCTTTTTCCTGGGCCTGTTCGTGTTGCTCGACCGCTTCCTGAACGGAGCGTGGTGCTTCGTGGATCACTGACTCAACCGGCTCGGCAGCCACTTCAGCGGCAACCGGTGCGGGTTCGGCAGCGACAACCGCTTCAGCCGGAGCAGCAGCGGCGGCCAGTTCGGCTTCCTTCTGCAGACGCTCGGCTTCACGCTTGCGACGACGCACTTCACGCGGGTCGTTAGGCGCACGACCACTTGGGGTCAGGGCGCTGACAGGCGCGGCCTCGACTACCGGTGCAGGCGCTTCGGCAACGACCGGTGCTTCAACGACCGGTGCTTCAACCACCGGCGCTGGAGTCGGCTCCGCTGCGGCAACTACCGGCTCGGAAACCATGGCTTCAGCCACTTGGGTTTCAGCGGCTGGTGCAGCTGCTTCAGCGACGGCTGGCTCGGCCACCCAGTTGAACGCGGTTTGCTCTTCACGTACTTCGCGAACGGTTTCAGTCACGGTCTCGACGACGGCCTCTGCAACCACGGCAGGTGCTTCAACCACGGGAGCCGGCTCGGCGGCCGCTTCAACGGCAGGCTGTGCCTCAGGCGCTGGCGCCAGTTCGATTTCCGGCGATGCGGTGACTTCAACCGGCGTGGTCGCTTCAACGACTGGCGCTTCAACTGGAGCAGACTCCAGGGTCGCGGCAGTGGCGCGTTCGGCTTGCACGTTGGCTTCTGCTTCAGCCGGAGCACTGATCACGCTGCTGGCGACGGCTGCGGTGACAGCCAGGCCGGCGGCCAGGTCGGCAACGCTTGGTGCTTCAGCGTTTTCACCGGACTCGGACTCTTCCGAACCTTCGATCACGTTGCCGTTGGCGTCACGCTGACGCTCGCGACGGTTGCTGCGACGACGCTGGCCACGGGAACGACGGCGCGGACGATCGCCTTCGGCGGCTTCCTGACCCTCTTCCTGCAGTTGCTCTTCGTTGGTGGTCAGTTCTTCTTCGGCTGCGGCTGCGGCAGCTTGTTCGGCACGTGGTTGACGTTCTTCACGCGGCGGGCGTGGAGCGCGTTCTTCGCGTGGCTGGCGAGCTGGACGCTCTTCAGCGGTAGCAGCAGCGGCCGGAGCGGCCGGAGCGGCATCCAGAGGCTCGCGCAGTTCACGAACGCGTTCTTCGCGCTCGCCACGAGGCTTGCGGTCTTCGCGCGGAGCGCGCGGTGCACGTTCTTCACGAGGAGCGCGCGGTGCGCGTTCTTCGCGGGCGACTGCCGGCGTTTCTTCGCGGGACTCACGAGGCTCGCGAACTTCGCGAGGCTGACGCTCTTCGCGCGGTGCGCGTTCTTCACGCGGGGCACGTTCTTCGCGAGGTTTGCGCTCTTCATCGCGGCGACCAGTACGGTTGCGGCTTTGCTGGCGACCGTTGCGACGCTCTTCGTTGCGGGCCGGACGCTCGACGGCAGGTTTTTCAACGACAACCGGCGCGACAGGCTCTTCCTTGGTGGCGAACAGGCTCACCAGCGACTTCACCAGGCCTTTGAACAGGCTTGGCTCTGGCACGGCGACCGGAGCAGGGGCCGGAGCGGCGACTTCGGTCGGAACCGGAGCGTTGGCGCGGGCCGGGGCTGTCTTGACCGCCGCTTCCTGGCGAACCAGGGTGCGGGTTGCAGCAGCTGGCTGGACTTCTTCGACTTCGGCAGCGGCAGCGGCGATTTCGTAGCTGGACTGGTTGGTCGCGGCTTCCGGGCTGTCATCACGCAGGCGCTGCACTTCGAAGTGCGGCGTTTCGAGGTGATCGTTCGGCAGGATGACGATGCGGGCGCGGGTGCGCAGTTCGATCTTGGTGATCGAGTTGCGTTTTTCGTTGAGCAGGAACGCAGCCACCGGGATCGGCACTTGTGCACGAACTTCGGCGGTACGGTCTTTCAGGGCTTCTTCTTCGATCAGGCGCAGGATCGCCAGGGACAGCGATTCAACGTCACGGATGATGCCGGTGCCGTTGCAACGCGGGCAGACGATGCCGCTGCTTTCGCCCAGGGATGGACGCAGGCGCTGACGGGACATTTCCAGCAGGCCGAAGCGCGAGATGCGACCGACTTGCACGCGAGCGCGGTCGGCTTCCAGGCATTCGCGGACTTTCTCTTCCACGGCGCGCTGGTTCTTGGCAGGGGTCATGTCGATGAAGTCGATGACGATCAGGCCGCCGATGTCACGCAGGCGCAACTGACGGGCGATTTCTTCGGCCGCTTCAAGGTTGGTTTGCAGCGCGGTTTCTTCGATGTCGCTGCCTTTGGTGGCGCGCGCCGAGTTGATGTCGATGGACACCAGGGCTTCGGTCGGATCGATCACGATGGAGCCGCCGGAAGGCAGTTCGACAACGCGCTGGAAAGCGGTTTCGATCTGGCTTTCGATCTGGAAACGGTTGAACAGCGGAACGCTGTCTTCGTACAGCTTGATCTTGCTGGCGTACTGCGGCATCACCTGGCGGATGAAGGTCAGGGCTTCGTCCTGGGCTTCAACGCTGTCGATCAGCACTTCGCCGATGTCCTGGCGCAGGTAGTCGCGGATCGCGCGGATGATCACGTTGCTTTCCTGGTAGATCAGGAACGGCGCGGCGCGGTCCAGCGAGGCTTCCTTGATGGCGGTCCACAGTTGCAGCAGGTAGTCGAGGTCCCACTGCATTTCTTCGCTGCTGCGGCCCAGGCCGGCAGTGCGCACGATCAGGCCCATGTCGGCCGGGGCAACCAGGCCGTTCAGGGCTTCACGCAGTTCGTTGCGCTCTTCGCCTTCAATGCGACGGGAGATACCGCCGGCACGCGGGTTGTTCGGCATCAGCACCAGGTAACGACCGGCCAGGCTGATGAAGGTGGTCAGGGCGGCGCCCTTGTTGCCACGTTCTTCTTTCTCGACCTGAACGATGACTTCCTGGCCTTCGCTCAGGACGTCCTTGATGTTGACGCGACCTTCCGGGGCTTTCTTGAAGTATTCGCGGGAGATTTCTTTGAGGGGCAGGAAGCCATGGCGCTCAGAGCCGAAATCGACAAAGGCAGCCTCAAGGCTTGGTTCGATGCGAGTAATCCGGCCTTTATAGATGTTGGCCTTCTTCTGCTCGCGTGCACCGGATTCGATGTCCAGGTCGTAGAGGCGCTGGCCATCTACCAGTGCAACACGCAACTCTTCGGGTTGAGTTGCGTTAATCAGCATTCTTTTCATGTAGTACCGTCGGTTTCCGGGCTGCCGGAAACGGCGTTCGGCACACACGACTTCTCACGGTCGGTGTCAGGTGCGTCGGGAGTGGTTGGCCATTTCCCGTGTCCAGCGAAGTCCGGCCAATGTGGGCCTTCATCGCGACGTACGCGTCCTGCTTGCTGTGGCTACTTAAGCACTCAGTCAGGAGGAGGAATCAACCAGCGGCTGTGGACGAGATGAAGCGTCTTGAGAAATCCTGTTGCTACACAGTCCGGCGGTTGTGCATCTCCACCCTACACGTATCCCTGATAATTCGGGTGCTGCCGCGCGCAGAATCCGCAGCGGGTTGGCATTTACCGTGAGCTCCGAAAGGGGAGGTCACGCATCATGGCTAATTTAGGCGTTGTTTCCGATGCCTTCGCTCGGGGTCATTCGCAGCTGACTGCACTTTGTGAACTGGCCGTGAATATGGCTCGCAAAACGAGTGGAAAACTCTGCTTTGTGGCGTGATTCAGGCCTCATGTCACCTGCGCTCGTTACACCTGCAAACTCCACCGTTACGTAGCGAAAGCCCCGTAGGACGGCCTCGCGTCCTGGTGAATTGCGTTGGTCAGGGCCGGTTTTTGACCGTTGGTCCGCTGTCCAGGCCGCTTTTGGCGACGTTCGCGACTATAGCAGCAATGATTAAGTGCTTCAATTCCATAAAAAATTGTTATCATCCGCGCCATGACGACGACTACCCCCCCGACTCCAGGCGTACAACTGCTTGAGGTCTCGCCGGAATATGCCGGCCAACGCATTGATAATTTCCTTCTCGCCCGACTCAAAGGCGTGCCCAAGACCTTGATTTACCGCATTTTGCGCAAGGGCGAAGTGCGCGTGAACAAAGGTCGGATCAAGCCCGAGTACAAGCTGCAGACGGGCGATATCGTGCGCGTGCCGCCGGTGCGCGTGCCTGAACGCGACGAGCCGGTGCCACTGGCACAAGGCCTGCTGCAGCGACTCGAAGCCTCGATTGTCTTCGAAGACAAGGCGCTGATCGTGATCAACAAGCCTGCGGGCATTGCGGTGCACGGCGGCAGCGGGCTGACTTTCGGTGTGATCGAAGCCTTTCGTCAGTTGCGCCCCGATTGCAAGGAGCTCGAGCTGGTTCACCGTCTCGACCGTGATACGTCCGGCCTGTTGATGATCGCCAAGAAGCGCAGCATGTTGCGCCACTTGCATACCGCGTTGCGCGGTGATGGCGTCGACAAACGCTACATGGCGCTGGTCCGCGGTAACTGGGCGAGCTCGATCAAGCAAGTCCGTGCGTCGCTGGGCAAGAGCAATCTGCGCTCCGGCGAACGCATGGTCGAGGTCGACGAGGAGGAGGGGAAGGAGTCCGTGACCGTGTTCAAGGTCCTGCGCCGCTTCGGCGACTTTGCCACCCTGATCGAAGCCAAGCCGATTACCGGTCGGACTCACCAGATCCGCGTCCATACCTTGCACGCCGGGCATTGCATCGCTGGCGACACCAAGTATGGCGACGAAGGTTTCAGCAAGGAAATCCGCGATCTGGGCGGCAAGCGCCTGTTCCTGCACGCCTACATGCTGACTGTGCCGCTGCCTGACGGTGGCGAGCTGAAGTTGCAGGCACCGGTCGACGAGATGTGGGCCAAAACCGTGGAGCGATTGAGTGCGCCCATCTGATTACAAACTGCTGATCTTCGATTGGGACGGGACGCTGGCCGATTCCATCGGTCGGATTGTCGAGGCAATGCACGTTGCCTCGCAGCGTTCCGGGTTTGAACAGCGCGATGATTTTGCCGTCAAAGGTATTATCGGGCTGGGCTTGCCGGAAGCGATCCGCACCCTGTACCCCGAGATTGGCGACACCGAACTGATCGCGTTCCGCGAGCATTATGCCGAACATTACATTGCGTCGGAGGCTGTGCCTTCACCGTTGTTCGAGGGTGTGGTCGAGTCGCTCGAGGCATTCCGTGCCGAGGGTTATCATCTGGCTGTGGCGACCGGCAAGGCCCGTCGCGGGCTGGACCGGGTGTTGAAGTCCCATGGCTGGGAGAATTACTTCGATATCACCCGTGCCGCTGACGAGACCGCCAGCAAGCCTCATCCGTTGATGCTCGAGCAGATTCTCGCGCATTGCGAGGTTCGCCCGGAACAGGCGTTGATGGTCGGTGATTCGTCCTTTGATTTGCAGATGGCGCGCAACGCCGGTATGGACTCGGTGGCAGTCAGCTATGGTGCTCAAACGATCGATGCGTTGAAGTTATATGAGCCGCGACTGGCCATCGACCGCTTTTCAGAATTGCATGCCTGGCTGAGTCAGCAGGCTTAACCGGTTGTTTTTGGGGTGGATGGCATGACCGACGAATGGAAAGCGCCCGCCAAGGCGAGCGCAGAGAGCGGTGACGACAAAAGCTGGGCGCTGCTGGAGAAGACGCTGCTGGCTGGCGTGCAGGAGCAGCGTCGGTCCCGTCGCTGGGGCATATTCTTCAAGCTTCTGACTTTTGTGTATCTGTTCGGCGCTATTGTTCTGTTTTCGCCGCTGATGGATGTGGAAAAAGCCGCCACCCGCAGTGCCCATTACACGGCGCTGATCGATGTGACGGGCATGATTGCCGACAAGGAGCCGGCCAGTGCAGACAATATCGTTGGCAGCCTGCGCGCGGCTTTCGAGGACGAGAAGGTCAAGGGTGTCATCCTGCGGATCAATAGTCCTGGCGGCAGTCCGGTGCAGTCGGGTTATGTCTATGACGAGATCAAGCGTCTACGCGGCCTGCATCCGGATACCAGGCTGTATGCGGTCATTTCCGACCTGGGGGCTTCCGGTGCCTACTACATCGCCAGTGCGGCGGATCAGATCTATGCCGACAAGGCCAGCCTGGTCGGTTCCATCGGTGTGACGGCAGCCGGTTATGGCTTTGTCGGCACCATGGAGAAGCTGGGTGTCGAGCGTCGCACTTATACCTCTGGCGAGCACAAGTCGTTCCTCGATCCGTTCCAGCCACAAAAGCCGGAAGAAACCGCCTTCTGGCAGGGTGTGCTCGATACGACCCACAAGCAGTTCATCAATAGCGTCAAGCAGGGGCGGGGCGATCGCCTGAAGGACAAAGAGCATCCGGAGCTTTTCTCTGGTCTGGTCTGGTCCGGCGAGCAGGCGCTGCCACTGGGATTGATCGATGGGCTGGGTAATGCCAGTTCGGTTGCGCGGGATGTGATCGGCGAGAAAGAACTGGTGGACTTTACCGTTCAGGAGTCGGCATTCGATCGCTTCTCGAAAAAGCTCGGTGCCAGCGTGGCTGAGCATTTGGCGATGTGGATGGGGTTCAACGGTCCGTCGTTGCGCTGATTGTGGAGTGACATGAAAAACCGGCCTGCGAGGCCGGTTTTTTAATATTTGGACTCAGGGGATTTGTACGCCTTCGGCCAGCAACATATCGATCAGGCGAATCAGCGGCAGGCCGATCAGGCTGGTGGCGTCGGGTCCCTCGGTGCTGCGAAACAGGCTGACCCCCAGGCCTTCGGCCTTGAAGCTGCCTGCGCAGTCATAGGGTTGCTCGGCGCGCAGGTAGCGTTCGATGCGGGGCGTGTCGAGTGTGCGCATGTGTACGGTGAACGGCACGCAGTCGACCTGACAGTGCCCGGTCTGGCTGTTGAGCAGGGCCAGACCGGTCAGAAACGTCACGCTGGCACCGCTGGAGGCCAGCAATTGCTCGCGGGCTCTTTCGAACGTGTGGGGCTTGCCGATTATCCGGTCTGCCAACACTGCGACCTGGTCGGAGCCGATTATCAGATGAGCGGTATGGCTGTCGGCCAGGGCGCGCGCTTTCTCTTCGGCGAGGCGCTTGACCAGTTCCATGGCCGATTCGCCGGGACGATGGCTTTCGTCGATATCCGGCGAGCTGCACGTGAAAGGCAGCTGCAGGCGAGTCAATAATTCCCGGCGATAGACCGAGCCGGAAGCGAGTAATAAAGGCAGCATGCGCATCTCCAGAAGGCAGGTGCGAATTCTAGCGAGGCTTCCAAGTGACGGACAGGGCTGAATTTCCTTTGACATGGGCGGGTGCATCCCTATAATGCTGCGCCTATGTTGAATGACCCGATTCCACCTCACGTTGACCCGCGCAAATTGGCTGATCGTGGCACCACCCTTCAAGGTGAAATGCTGCTGGCCGATTTGGAGAGACTCTGCGACCCGCTTTCCGACAATGTCGGTACGGTGCAGGCTAAATTCGTTTTTGAACGAGATGAACGTAAATCTGTGGTCATCCACAGCTTTATCGACACTGAAGTCAAAATGGTTTGCCAGCGTTGTCTTGAGCTGGTCACCCTGCCGATCCATAGCGAATGCAGTTACGCTGTGGTGAAGGAGGGTGCGAATACCCAGTCGTTGCCGAAAGGTTATGACGTGCTGGAACTGGGCGAAGATCCTTTGGATCTGCAGTCACTGATCGAGGAGGAGCTTCTGCTCGCCTTGCCCATTGTGCCTGCTCATCATCCGGAAGAATGCCAGCAGCCGGCGGGAGCAGATGAGCCCGAACCGAGCGAGGACGAGGTAACGCGGTCCAACCCGTTCAGTGTATTGGCGCAGTTAAAGCGTGACCCAAACGTTTAGGAGTTAATCAATTATGGCTGTTCAGCAGAACAAAAAATCCCGCTCTGCCCGTGACATGCGCCGTTCGCACGACGCTCTCGAGGCTAGCACCCTGTCTGTAGAAAAAACCACCGGTGAAGTTCACCTGCGTCACCACGTATCGCCAGAAGGCGTATACCGTGGCCGTAAAGTGATCGACAAGGGCGCTGACGAGTAATCACTTGTCCGCTCAAGTCATCGCGATTGACGCAATGGGCGGGGACTTCGGTCCCCGCAGCATTGTCCAGGCCAGCCTTGCTTGCCTGTCTGCCACGCCCTCGCTGTACCTGACCCTCGTCGGTCAACCCTCCCTTCTTGAAGAATTGATCGCTGGCCATTCGGCTGTGGATCGCGCGCGCCTGTCGATTGCTCCGGCGAGTGAAGTCATCACCATGGACGAAAAACCTGCCCAGGCCTTGCGTGGCAAGCCGGACTCGTCGATGCGCGTGGCCCTTGAGCTGCTGCGTGACGGCAAGGTCCAGGCCTGCGTCAGTGCCGGCAATACCGGTGCGCTGATGGCGTTGTCGCGGTTCGTACTCAAAACCCTGCCGGGTATTGACCGCCCGGCCATGGTGGCGGCGATTCCGACACAAAAGGGTTACTGCCAACTGCTTGACTTGGGTGCCAACGTCGATTGCAGTGCCGAGCACCTGTTGCAGTTTGCGGTCATGGGCTCGGTTGCGGCCGAGACCCTGGGTATCACCCGTCCACGGGTAGCGCTGCTGAACATCGGTACCGAAGACATCAAGGGGAATCAGCAGGTCAAGCTGGCTGCGACGTTGCTGCAAGCCGCCCGAGGTATCAACTACATCGGCTTCATCGAAGGTGATGGTTTGTATCGCGGTGAGGCGGACGTGGTGGTCTGCGATGGCTTTGTCGGTAATATCCTGCTCAAGTCCAGCGAAGGTCTCGCGACCATGATTGCCGCGCGCATCGAAGCCTTGTTCAGGAAAAGCCTCGCTTCCCGCGCTGTCGGTGCCTTGGCGCTGCCTTTGATGAAACGCTTGCAGGCCGATCTGGCGCCGGCGCGACATAATGGCGCAAGCTTCCTCGGCTTGCAGGGCATCGTGGTGAAAAGTCACGGTTCGGCCGGGGTTCAGGGCTTCCAGAGTGCAATTCAACGCGCGTTGATAGAGATTCAGGAGAACTTGCCTGAGCGCCTCCATGGCCGTCTGGAGGATTTGTTGTCTTAGGCGTTTTCGTCGGACAATGCTTAAATGTGACTGCCCGGTTCAAAGGGCCATCCAACTGTCAGTTTCTTGCGTCCCCAAGCGGGGCGTCATTCTCCGACGACAAGATCATTAGGGGCTTGTTACATGTCTGCTTCCCTCGCATTCGTCTTTCCAGGACAGGGTTCGCAGTCCCTCGGCATGCTGGCCGAGCTGGGCGCGCAACATCCGCTGATCCTCGAAACCTTCAAAGAAGCTTCCGAAGCACTGGGTTACGACCTGTGGGCACTGACCCAGCAAGGGCCGGAAGAGCAACTCAATCAAACCGATAAAACCCAGCCGGCCATTCTGACCGCTTCGATCGCCTTGTGGCGTTTGTGGCTGGCGGAAGGCGGTGCGCGTCCGGCTTACGTTGCCGGGCACAGCCTGGGCGAATACAGCGCGCTGGTTGCTGCCGGTAGCCTGACGCTGGCAGACGCGGTGAAGCTCGTTGAGCGCCGCGGCCAATTGATGCAGGAAGCGGTGCCGGCCGGACAGGGTGGCATGGCTGCCATCCTCGGTCTGGAAGATGCCGATGTGCTGGCTGCCTGTGCCGAAGCGGCGCAGGGCGAAGTGGTCAGCGCCGTCAACTTCAACTCCCCGGGCCAGGTAGTGATTGCCGGCGCCAAGGCTGCGGTTGATCGCGCCATCGAAGGCTGCAAGGCCCGTGGCGCCAAGCGCGCCATGCCGCTGCCGGTGAGCGTGCCATCGCACTGTGAACTGATGCGTCCGGCTGCCGAGCGTTTCGCCGAATCGATCGCGGCAATCGACTGGCAGGCACCGCAGATTCCTGTGGTCCAGAACGTCAGTGCCGAAGTGCCGGCCGATCTGGAAACCCTCAAGCGCGATCTGCTCGAGCAGCTGTACAAGCCGGTACGCTGGGTCGAATCCGTGCAGGCGCTGGCAGCCAGGGGCGCGACCAATCTGGTCGAATGCGGCCCGGGTAAAGTGCTCGCCGGTCTGAACAAGCGTTGCGCCGAAGGCGTGTCGACATCCAACCTCAATACCCCAGACGCTTTCGCTGCCGCCCGCGCAGCGTTGGCCTGAACTCAGGAGAAGCTTGCATGAGTCTGCAAGGTAAAGTTGCACTGGTCACTGGTGCGAGCCGTGGCATCGGCCAGGCCATCGCCCTGGAACTGGGTCGTCAAGGCGCCATCGTTATCGGTACTGCGACCTCCGCGTCGGGTGCTGAACGCATTGCCGCCACCCTGAAGGAAAATGGTATTCAGGGCACCGGCCTGGAACTCAATGTCACCAGCGACGAGTCCGTGGCGGCAGTCCTGGCGAGCATTCAGGAGCAGTTCGGTGCGCCGGCGATCCTGGTCAATAATGCCGGTATCACCCGCGATAACCTGATGATGCGCATGAAAGACGACGAGTGGCACGACGTTGTCGATACCAATCTGAACAGTCTGTTCCGCCTGTCCAAGGGCGTTTTGCGTGGCATGACCAAAGCCCGTTGGGGCCGAATTATCAGTATTGGTTCGGTTGTGGGTGCCATGGGCAACGCAGGCCAAGTAAACTACGCTGCCGCCAAGGCCGGCCTGGAAGGTTTCAGCCGTGCACTGGCGCGTGAAGTCGGTTCGCGTTCGATTACGGTAAACTCGGTGGCCCCAGGGTTCATCGATACCGATATGACTCGTGAATTGCCCGAGGCGCAGCGTGAAGCCTTGCAGACGCAGATTCCGCTGGGTCGTCTGGGGCAGGCTCAAGAGATCGCGTCCGTGGTCGCTTTTCTTGCGTCGGACGGTGCGGCTTACGTTACCGGAGCTACAATCCCGGTGAACGGCGGGATGTACATGTAATTCAAATGTGACGGATTGCTTCAAAAAAATGTCATACGAGCTGTCTAAAATCCGTTATAAAGCTGCAATCTATTTTATAGGCATAGGGTCACCGGGTTTGAGGAGTGAAGCTTTCAGTTGAAAAGCTGAAAAGCCTTTCTATACACTTACCCACTGGCCAGCTGCCTGAATTTGTCCATTAGGAGTGAAAACAAGGTATGAGCACCATCGAAGAGCGCGTCAAGAAAATCGTTGCTGAGCAACTGGGCGTTAAAGAAGAAGAAGTGGTCAACACTGCTTCCTTCGTAGAAGACCTGGGTGCCGACTCCCTTGACACCGTTGAGCTGGTGATGGCTCTGGAAGAGGAATTCGAGACCGAAATCCCTGACGAAGAAGCCGAGAAGATCACTACTGTACAAGCTGCAATCGACTACGTTACTAGCCACCAGGCGTAATAGTTTGTAATCGTTGCTCGCTGTCATGGAAAAACCGCACTGCCATCATGGCGTGCGGTTTTTTCTTTAGGCCTGATGCAAAGTCGTCATTTGAAAAAGGAGAGTGCTGTGTCGCGTAGACGCGTCGTAGTCACCGGTATGGGTATGTTGTCGCCACTGGGCACGGATGTGCCGAGCAGCTGGCAGGGCATTCTGGCTGGCCGCAGTGGCATTGGTCTGATCGAACACACCGACCTTTCTGCCTATTCCACCCGTTTTGGCGGCTCGGTAAAGGGCTTCAATGTCGAGGAGTACCTGTCGCTCAAGGAAGCCCGCAAGCTCGACCTGTTCATTCAATACGGTCTGGCCGCAGGTTTTCAGGCGGTACGCAACGCCGGCCTGGAAGTCACCGACGCCAACCGTGAGCGCATCGGCGTGGCCATGGGGTCGGGTATTGGCGGACTGACCAATATCGAAGAGACCAGCCGCACCCTGCATGAGACCGGCCCACGGCGGATTTCCCCGTTTTTCGTGCCGGGCTCGATCATCAATATGATTTCCGGTTTCCTGTCGATCCACCTGGGGGCACAGGGACCTAACTACGCCATCGCCACGGCCTGTACCACCGGTACCCACTGCATTGGCATGGCAGCCCGCAACATCATGTACGACGAAGCCGACGTGATGATTGCCGGTGGCGCCGAGATGGCGGCCTGCGGCCTGGGTATGGGCGGCTTCGGTGCCTCGCGCGCACTGTCGACCCGCAACGACGAGCCGACCCGCGCCAGCCGTCCATGGGACAAGGGCCGCGATGGCTTCGTATTGTCCAATGGCGCCGGTGCGCTGGTGCTCGAAGAACTCGAGCACGCCAAGGCCCGCGGTGCGACCATCTACGCCGAGCTGATCGGTTTCGGCACCAGTGGCGATGCCTACCACATGACCTCGCCGCCTGCAGATGGCGCGGGTGCTGCGCGCTGCATCACCAATGCGCTGCGCGACGCCAAAATCAATGGCGATCAAGTGCAGTACATCAACGCCCATGGCACCTCGACTCCCGCTGGCGACCTGGCCGAAGTCAATGCGATCAAGTCGGTGTTCGGCGATCACGCCTACAAGCTGGCGATCAGCTCCACCAAGTCCATGACCGGTCACCTGCTGGGTGCGGCGGGCGCAGTCGAGGCGATCTTCAGCGTGCTGGCAATCAACAGTCAGGTAGCGCCGCCGACCATCAACCTTGATGAGCCGGACGAAGGCTGCGACCTCGATTTCGTGCCGCACACGGCGCGCAACATGGATATCGATGTGGTCGTTTCCAACTCATTCGGTTTTGGCGGCACCAACGGCTCGCTGGTGTTCCGCCGGTTCGCAGGCTGATGGACAGCTGGGTCGACGGTCAGCCGGCTGACGCTTTGTCGCTGAAGGATCGCGGCCTGGCTTACGGCGATGGTCTGTTTGAGACCATCGCCGTGCGCAACGGGCAGCCAGTGTTGCTGGACCGGCATCTGGCGCGTCTGGCGGAAGGCTGTTCGCGCCTGGCAATAACAGCCGGGCATGAGCTGATCCGCAGCGAACTGCTGGCCTACGCCGCAGCACTGGGTGATGGTGTGCTCAAGCTGATCCTCACCCGTGGTGACGGTCTGCGCGGTTATGCCCCCGATCCTTCGGCTCAGGCCCGACGCATTCTGCAAGGCAATCCACCTGCGGCTTACCCTGCCGCGCATGGTGAGCAGGGTGTTCGTTTGTTCCCTTGCGCCACGCGATTGTCCAGACAGCCGTTACTTGCCGGCCTCAAGCACCTCAATCGCCTTGAACAAGTCCTCGCCCGTGCCGAATGGCAGGACGCCGAGCATGCCGAAGGCTTGATGCTCGATCAGGCCGGGCGCGTGATTGAAGGCGTGTTCAGCAATTTGTTCCTGGTGCGTGACGGTGTACTCGTCACCGCTGACCTCAAGCGCTGCGGCGTGGCCGGCGTAATGCGTGCCGAAGTATTGTTTCAGGCCAAGTCGCTGGGAATCCCCACGCAAATCACCGATATTCCTCTTGAGCAGCTGCAATGGGCTGACGAAGTCTTTGTTTGCAACAGCGTATATGGCGTTTGGCCGGTGCGTGCCTATGCAGCACTGAGCTGGCCGGTTGGGCCGCTCACCCGTAAACTTCAATCCATTGCCCATGCACTACTGGATGCTTGATACGTGAGACGTAAATTCTTGCTGCTGCTGGAAACCGGACTGGTTCTGGCAGGGCTGCTGTTGGGTGCTTCAGCCTGGAAAATTCATTCGGCGCTGGTACAGCCGCTGAACATTGCCCAGGAACAATTGCTGAATGTGCCCAAGGGCACCACACCGACTCGCACCTTCTACCGACTCGAAGCCAATGGCGTCATCAAGGACGCATTCTGGCTACGCGTGTATTGGCGCTTCAATCTCGCCAAACAACCCCTGCACAGCGGCGAATATCGCATGCAACCGGGCATGACCGTCGAAGGCCTGATCGACCTGTGGAAACGCGGGGAAATGGTTCAGTACAGCCTGACCCTGGTCGAAGGCTGGAATTTCCGTCAGGTCCGCGCAGCGCTGGCCAAGGAAGAGAAGCTCGATCACAGCCTCAATGGTTTGAGCGATAGCCAGGTCATGGACAAGCTCGGTCACACCGGGATTTTTCCGGAAGGGCGCTTCTTCCCTGACACCTATCGTTACGTGCGCGGCATGTCCGACATCGAGCTGCTGAAAACCGCTTACGACCGCCTCGACGAAGTGCTCGCCAAGGAATGGGAGCAGCGCGCCGCGGATGCGCCGTACACCGAACCCTATCAAGCGCTGATCATGGCCTCGCTGGTCGAGAAGGAAACCGGCGTACCGCAGGAGCGTGGGCAGATTGCCGGTGTGTTTGTCCGGCGCATGGCGATAGGCATGCTGCTGCAGACCGACCCGACGGTGATCTACGGCCTCGGCGACCGCTACAGCGGCAAGCTGACCCGGGCTCACCTCAAGGAAGCGACGCCCTATAACACCTATATGAATGCGGGCCTGCCACCGACGCCGATTTCGATGGTCGGTCGCGAAGCCATCCATGCGGCACTGAATCCGGTGGAGGGCAACAGCCTTTACTTTGTGGCGCGCGGTGACGGCACTCACGTGTTCTCCGATGACCTGGATGCCCACAACAATGCAGTGAAGGAGTTCCAGCTCAAGCGTCGCGCCGATTACCGCTCCAGCCCGGCGCCCGTTTCCGTGTCAGAGACACCGCCAAACCAGGCTGAACAAGCCGGAACGCAGGAGGCGCAGGCTTCGCAAGAGCAGGTGCCGATCCCGGCGGCTTCACCGAACACGGCCCCCGAGGCGCTGCCGCAGGTGCCGTCGCAAGATCCTGCGCCGGCCCCTGAAACGCCGGTCCTCGATGCCAGCGCACCGAAAAGCCCGCAATGACTCTGACTAAGGACTGCCTGTGACTGGCTTGTTTATTACTCTGGAAGGCCCGGAAGGCGCCGGCAAGAGCACCAATCGCGAATACCTGGCCGAGCGCTTGCGCGCTGCCGGCATCGAGGTGTTGCTGACCCGCGAGCCGGGCGGCACGCCATTGGCCGAGCGCATCCGTGATGTTCTGTTGGCCCCCGTCGCCGAAGTCATGAACCCGGATACGGAACTGCTGTTGGTGTTCGCCGCGCGTGCCCAGCACCTGGCTGAAGTGATTCGCCCGGCGCTGGCCCGCGGTGCCGTGGTCTTGTGTGATCGTTTTACCGATTCGACATACGCCTACCAGGGCGGTGGTCGCGGCTTGTCGCTGGAGCGCATTGCGACCCTGGAAACCTTCGTTCAAGGCGATCTGCGCCCGGACCTCACGCTGATTTTCGATCTGCCAGTCGAGGTGGGATTGGCCCGCGCCAGTGCTCGCGGTCGCCTGGATCGCTTCGAGCTCGAAGGCCGGGCCTTTTTCGATGCCGTGCGCAATGCCTTCCTCAAGCGGGCCGAGGCGGATCCGGCGCGTTATGTGCTGGTCGATGCTGCCCAACCTTTGGCACAGGTTCAGCAATCGCTGGATGCCTTGTTGCCGCGCCTGCTGGAGTTGAGCCGTGGCTGAGGCCTATCCGTGGCAGGAAACCCTTTGGCAGCACCTGGCGGGTCGCGCCCAGCATGCGCACGCCTACCTGCTGCATGGCCCGGCCGGGATCGGCAAGCGGGCACTGGCCGAGCGCCTGATGGCCAGCCTGCTGTGCCAGCGCCCGATCGCGCTGGACGCCTGCGGCGAATGTAAATCCTGCCTGTTGCTCAAGGCTGGCAGCCACCCGGATAACTACATCCTGGAGCCGGAAGAAGCCGACAAGGCGATCAAGGTCGATCAGGTTCGCGATCTGGTCAGTTTCGTGGTGCAGACTGCGCAGTTGGGCGGTCGCAAAGTGGTGCTGATCGAGCCGGTCGAGTCGATGAACATCAACGCCGCCAATGCCTTGCTCAAGAGCCTTGAAGAACCGTCCGGCGATACGGTTCTGTTGCTGGTCAGTCATCAGCCGAGCCGTTTGTTGCCAACCATCAAGAGTCGTTGCGTTCAGCAGGCCTGTCCGCTGCCGGGCGAGGCCATGAGCTTGAAGTGGCTGGCTCAGGCGTTGCCGGAGTGTTCCGAAGAAGAGCGCGTCGAACTGCTGACGCTGGCCGCCGGTTCGCCACTGGCGGCGGTCAACCTTCAGGCCCAGGGCGTGCGTGAACAGCGCACGCAAGTGGTCGAAGGGGTGAAGAAACTCCTCAAGCAACAGCAGTCGCCAACGCTACTGGCAGAGGAATGGAAAAACATTCCGATGCTGCGCCTGTTCGACTGGTTCTGCGATTGGTCGAACCTGATCCTGCGCTATCAGTTGACCCAGGACGAAGCCGGCCTCGGCCTGGCCGACATGCGCAAAGTCGTGCAATACCTGGCGCAGAAAAGCGCCCAGGGCAAAGTCCTCGATATTCAGGACTGGATCCTCGCTCAGCGCCAGAAAGTCTTGAGCAAGGCCAACCTCAATCCAGCCCTGCTGCTGGAGGCATTGCTGGTGCAATGGGCGTCGTTGCCTGCCCAAAGATGACTGCCTGCGCCTAGACTCTGATTATCAGAACACCCGACCGTCCCACCCATTCGATGTAAGTTGCAGCCCTTTATGCTCGTAGATTCCCATTGTCACCTTGATCGTCTCGACCTGGCCGCCCACGACGGCTCCCTGGATGCTGCCCTGGAGGCTGCCCGGCAACGCGGGGTAGGGCACTTTCTGTGTATCGGTGTCAGCGCGGACAACGCGGCCGACGTCAAGGCCCTGGCCGAACGTTATGAAGACGTCGACTGCTCGGTGGGCGTGCACCCTCTGGATGTGCAGCCGGGTGCCGCGCCAGCGCTGGACTGGCTGTTGCAGGAGCTCAATCACCCGCGTGTGGTCGCCATCGGCGAAACCGGCCTCGATTACCATTACGAGCCGGAAGCGGCGCAGTTGCAGCAGGAATCCTTTCGCCTGCACCTGCAGGCGGCGCAGCAGACCGGCAAGCCGGTGATCATCCACACCCGTGGGGCCCGCACCGATACCCTGGACTTGCTGCGTGAGGCGGCGCTGCCCCAGGCTGGCGTATTGCACTGCTTTACCGAAGACTGGGAAATGGCGAAGGCCGCGCTGGACATGGGCTATTACATTTCCCTGTCCGGAATTGTCACTTTCCGCAATGCCGATGCGTTGCGCGATGTGGCCAGCAAGGTGCCGGCCGACCGACTGCTGGTGGAAACCGACTCGCCATACCTGGCGCCGATTCCCTATCGGGGCAAGCCAAACCTGCCGCAGTACGTGCGTGAAGTAGCGGAATTCCTGGCAATGTTGCGCGGTGAATCCTACGAGCGGTTTGCCGAGCAGACCACGGCCAATTTCAAGCGGCTGTTCCCGCTGGCACACGTAAAAGGTTAAATCGCAGGCAAAAAAAACCCGGGTTCTGGGGGGTGAATCCGGGTTAAGACCATTAGGAGTAAAACAATGGCACGCGGTCCGTTGGTACCAATATCAGCGTGACACTTGGGGGAGATGCCCCGCCGACATTTCAAGTATTGATCAGGATTGCGCCTAGTCCAGTTTGGTGGCACGGGTTTTTAAACAAATTTGGAATACGTGCGCTTCGGAAGCGTTCTCATCAGGCTGTAAACGTGCGCGGAATGACCAGAAAGCACAGATATGGTCGGATGATCCGTGCATTTTTGCGCAAGTTAGGCATAATACGCGGCTTCGAATTTTGACCCGACAGACCTTTTCTTATGCATAAAGAACCTCGTAAGGTCCGTGAGTTTCGTCGCCGCGAGCAGGAAATTCTCGATACCGCGCTCAAGCTGTTCCTCGAACAAGGTGAAGACAGTGTCACCGTCGAGATGATTGCTGATGCCGTCGGTATCGGCAAAGGCACGATCTACAAGCACTTCAAATCCAAGGCGGAAATCTATCTGCGCCTGATGCTCGACTACGAGCGCGATTTGAACGAATTGCTGCATTCGGCCGATGTCGACAAGGACAAGGAAGCCCTGTCCCGTGCGTACTTCGAATTCCGCATGCGCGATCCTCAACGCTATCGCCTGTTCGACCGCCTCGAAGAGAAAGTGGTCAAGGGCAACCAGGTACCGGAGATGATCGAGGAGCTGCACAAGATCCGTGCCTCGAACTTCGAACGCCTGACCTTGCTGATCAAGGGCCGGATCAGCGAAGGCAAGCTTGAAGACGTGCCACCGTACTTCCATTACTGCGCGTCCTGGGCGCTGGTGCACGGTGCCGTCGCGCTGTATCACTCGCCGTTCTGGAGCAACGTGCTGGAAGACCAGGAAGGTTTCTTCCAGTTCCTCATGGACATCGGCGTGCGCATGGGCAACAAGCGCAAGCGCGACACCGACACTCCGAGCAGCTGAGCCATTCAGTTGCCTTATTGCGCCATGATTTCGCTACTTGGCGCGGTACCGCAGGAATATACTCAGGTAGAGGACTTGCTAAAACTTGATTTCTGAGTCAAGTTTTAGCGGCCCGATATTCTTCCGCCGGAGTGACCATGATCGTTGACCGTCAAGGCAGGCGTTTTCGCAACTTGCGAATCAGTCTGACCTCTGCCTGCAATTACGCCTGCACCTACTGCGTGCCCAACGGCAAGCGGCTGGTGGCTGCGCAGGATGAATTGTCGGCCGAAGCCATGGCGCGCGGTGTGGCTTACCTGATTGAAGCGGCGGGGATCGAGCGTCTGCGCATTACCGGCGGCGAGCCGCTGGTCAGCCCGAAACTCGAGGCGTTCATGACGGCGGTCGGGAAGATGGGCCTGGAAGACATCAGCCTGACCACCAATGGTCAGTTGCTGGCGAAGAAACTGCCGCTGCTGGTGGACGCCGGCATTCGGCGCCTCAACGTCTCCCTCGATACCCTCGACGCCAGTGCGTTCCGCGGCATTGCCAGGGGCGGCGACTTGGCCACCGTGCTCAACGGCATGAGCGAGGCCAGTGCGGCCGGCATGAAGATCAAGGTCAACATGGTACCGCTGCGCGGGCAGAACCTCGATCAAGTGATGCCGTTGCTCGACTACTGTCTGGAGCGCGGTTATGAATTGCGCTTCATCGAACTGATGCGCATGGGCCACCTGGCCAACGATTCCAATGCTTTTCTGCAACAGTTCGTCAGCCTCCAGCAACTGCTGAGCCTGATCGGCGAGCGCTACGAATATCTGCAGGCCGATGCCCCGATCGATGCGACGGCCGTTCGCTATGAAATTCCCGGCCAGGGTCATTTCGGCGTGATCGCCAACGAAAGCGTGCCTTTCTGCCGCACCTGCTCGCGACTTCGTCTGTCCTCCACCGGGTGGCTGCATGGCTGCCTGTCGTCGAGCAATCGCCATTACATCGGCGACCTGCTGGACAAGCCCCGTCACCAGGCGCTGCCGGCCTTGCAACGCCTTCTGGTGAAAGCCTTGGGCGACAAGCAGGAAGTGGCGTTCTCTGGTGGCGCGACTGTCATGAAAATCATCGGCGGTTGAACCGGCCTCATCGCGGGCAAGCCACGCTCCGTGTAGGAGCGAGCTTGCTCGCGATGGCTATAGATAAGCCAACAATGCTCATGAGCTGGCGCAAAAGCTGCATCCTACGGCCATTCGCCGGTTTTCCGACACTGGCCTCTGGAGGATAGGATGCGTAGCCTGGTTTTGCTGCTGGCCGTTTTGGCACTTGGTGGCTGCATGAACGTCAGCGATATGGCCGAAGGGACTCGTTACCATATGAGCGATGCGGGGTTGCTCGATCACAGCGACAGCCGTCGCGTAAACAACCTGCGCATTCAGCCGGACTCGTTCGTCTATATCGCCCAAGGCGCTTTCATGCCGCCGGGCAGCGCCCTTTACCCACGGCCCAACGTGATTGCCGAAGTCGCATTCGATGGCTTCGTCGAATACTTCCCGATGGTCCGCCGGGCCCGTACACCGGAGGGCCTCGACCAGGCCATGGGCGAAGCCCGTGCCGCCGGTGCGCACTACCTGCTCTACACCCGATTTGCCAAGTCTGACGACCGTATCGGCAACTCTGACGAGTGGCTGGATCAGGAAGCCCTGGACCGCCTCGGCATCGACAGCGGTATGATTCAGATCATGTTGATCGAGACCAGCACCCAGTATTTGATTGATACTGCAACCATCAAGAGTCGTGGCGGTTTACTGACGTTCCACGATAAAAAACCCGAAGACCTGATGGGCCCGCCGCTGGAACAATATGCGCGCAGCCTGCTGGGGATCAGCGACCAGTAATGCCAAGGAGAACGCCATGAGTGGCCCGCAAAAAGCCAACGACCTGCTGGGGCAAATCCCCAAGACCCAAGGCTTGCCGCCGGTGCACCTGTGGAATCCCGATTTCTGCGGCGACATCGATATGCGCATTGCCCGCGACGGCACCTGGTATTACCTGGGCACGCCGATCGGGCGCAAGCCGATGGTCAAGCTGTTCTCCACCATCATCCGCCGCGATGGCGATGATTATTTCCTGATCACTCCGGTGGAAAAGGTCGGCATCAAGGTCGACGATGCGCCGTTCGTGGCGATTGCGGTGGATGTGGAAGGCGAAGGCGAGGCTCAGGTGTTGCGCTTTACCACCAACGTCGATGAAACCACTGAGGCCGGTGTCGAGCATCCAATGCGCGTCATGATCGATCCCGACACACAGGAGCCGTCTCCCTATGTGCATGTGCGCAGCAACCTCGAAGCGTTGATTCACCGCAATGTGTTCTATCAATTGGTGGAGCTGGCGGTGAGTCGCGAAATCGACGGCCAGCGCTGGCTCGGTGTCTGGAGTGGCGGCGAGTTCTTCCCCATCGGTCTTGAGCCCTGACGCATAACCCTGTGGGAGCGGCGGTGCGACGATTCGACTTGCTCGCGAAGGCGCCGGGTCAGCCGACATCTTTGTCGGATGTGACTCCGTCTTCGCGAGCAAGCCCGCTCCCACATTAGGCTTATGAGTTTCTCCAAAGAATCAAATTGACATCCAATCGTATGATGATTAGCGTGGGCTTCCATTGCGAACGGCTTTGAGGTGTCCATGTCCAGCAGTTTTCATGCATCGACGGTTGACTGGTTGGGATGCTGGCTCGCCACGGGGCAGGTCAAGCCGGGTGAGTCGCTCAAGGTCGAAGCCGACCTCGGCGAACAACTTGGCGTGAGCCGCACGGTGATCCGCGAAGCGATCAAGACCCTGGTTGCCAAAGGCATGCTCGAGGTCGGTCCGAAAGTAGGCACGCGGGTGTTGCCGGTGCGGCGCTGGAACCTCTTCGATCCACAGGTCGTCGGCTGGTTGTCGCGCAGCGGCTTGCCGGAAAACTTCGTCGACGATCTGCTCGACCTGCGTCGCACCATCGAACCGATGGCCGTGCGCTGGGCTTGCGAGCGCGCAACGGGCGAGCAAGTGGACGCTATCCTGATGGCCTGCAACGCGCTGGAACGGGCGGTGGACAGCGGCATTGACTACAATCGCGCCGACCAGTTCTTTCACGAGTGCATCCTCGCTGCCAGCCACAATCAATTCATAGAACAGATGGTTCCCGCGCTCGGCGCCTTACTGGCAGTGGCCTTTGAAGTGTCCGCCGCCGACCCGGATGAACTGCGTCGTACCTTGCCGATTCACCGGGACCTGGCCGAGGCAATCGCGGCCCGTGACACCGCCCGGGGTGTCTGGGCCTGCATGACCCTGATCGATAACGCCGCCCTGGCGATCAAGCGTTACTACCCGCAAGTCATGGCTGATAGAAAAGCCAGCTGAGAACGAAGAGCTGCTGTAGGAGCGAGCTTGCTCGCGAAGGTGTATCAGCTAGCACGAGGTCGACTGACACACCATCGCCAGCAAGCTGGCTCCTACATCATAAAAACAAGAACACTGCAGGAGGTTTCATGACGTTCACGGCGGTTACCGGGCATCGGGCAAAACTGGGCGAGGGCCCGTTCTGGGATGCGCCGACCCAGGCCCTGTATTGGGTGGATATTGCCGGTAAACAGGCGTTGCGGTTGATCGGCGCCAATGTGCAGATCTGGCAGATGCCGGAGCATGTATCGGCGTTCATCCCCTGCGTCAGCGGCGACGCCCTGGTGACACTGAACAGTGGCGTGTATCGGCTGGACCTGGACTCACCCGGGCTGGACCCGCGCCTGACATTGTTCTGTGTGGCCGATCCGCAACCGGGCAACCGCCCCAACGAAGCCCGCTGCGATGCCCAGGGCCGGCTCTGGCTCGGCACCATGCAAAACAACATCGACGAGCGGGGCGCAGACTTGCCCATCGAACGGCGCTCCGGCGGGCTGTTCCGCATTGATCGGGACGCTTGGGTCATGCCGCTGCTCCGAGGGCTGGGCATCCCCAATACGCTGTTGTGGAGCGATGACGGCACCAGCGTTTATTTCGGCGACAGCCTCGATGGCACCTTGTATCGACATTTCATCCGTACCGACGGAGCCCTCGATGCGCCGCAGGCCTGGTTTGGCCCACATGGGCGCGGCGGCCCGGACGGTTCGGCGATGGATGCCGAAGGTTTTATCTGGAATGCCCGTTGGGACGGTAGCTGCCTGCTCAGGTTGAGTCCTGACGGCAAAGTCGATCGGATCATCGAGCTGCCGATCAGTCGTCCCACCAGTTGCGTGTTCGGCGGTGCGGACCTGAAAACCCTGTACATCACCAGCGCGGCAAGTCCGCTGGGCCATCCGTTGGATGGGGCCGTATTGTCGATACCAGTGGATGTGCCTGGAAAGCATTGCACGCGTTTTGCTGGATAAATCCCATAATATGGGATGTAAATATATATATTGAGATTTTAAGCGGGCCGGGTTTATAGTCGGTCTCACCAGTGACATGCACTCACACTTAAAAAAACAAAACAGGTGAAGTGATGCAGCGAAGTTCCCTCGCACTCCCTTGTGGAGACAAGGCCTCGGACCGTTTTCAAGCTGAAACGGTTTCGCACCCACCTGTTTCTTACTCAGCGCCTTTTTACCGGACATCGACAGATGCCCGGTTTTCGTCGTGTTTTCGAACAGGAGTCCTGATCCATGGCTGAACCGTTGTCATTGCCACCGGTACCCGAACCACCGAAGGGCGAACGCCTGAAAAACAAGGTCGTATTGCTGACCGGTGCCGCCCAGGGCATTGGCGAAGCGATTGTGGCGACCTTTGCATCCCAGCAAGCCAGGCTGATCATCAGCGACATTCAGGCCGAGAAAGTCGAGAAGGTCGCGGCATACTGGCGCGGTCAAGGCGCCGATGTGGTGGCGATCAAGGCCGACGTGTCGCGCCAGCAGGATCTGCAGGCCATGGCCAGGCTGGCAATCGACCTGCACGGCCGGATCGATGTGCTGGTCAACTGCGCCGGGGTCAACGTGTTCCGTGATCCGCTGGAAATGACCGAGGAAGACTGGCGCCGCTGCTTTGCCATTGACCTGGATGGTGCGTGGTACGGCTGCAAGGCGGTGTTGCCGCAGATGATCGAGCAGGGTATCGGCAGCATCATCAACATTGCCTCCACCCATTCCTCCCACATCATTCCGGGCTGCTTCCCGTACCCGGTGGCCAAGCATGGCCTGCTCGGCCTGACCCGCGCGCTGGGCATCGAATATGCGTCCAGGGGCATCCGCGTGAATGCCATCGCACCGGGCTACATCGAAACCCAGATCAACATCGATTACTGGAACGGTTTCGCCGACCCCCATGCCGAACGCCAGCGCGCGTTTGACCTGCACCCGCCACGCCGCATCGGGCAGCCGATCGAGGTGGCAATGACTGCCGTGTTCCTGGCCAGTGATGAAGCGCCCTTCATCAACGCCTCATGCATCACCATCGATGGTGGGCGCTCGGTGATGTACCACGACTGAGTGATCGGGCTTTTGGGCGCCTTGCTACGCCTGAAATTCAATCATCATACGATATGACTATTAGTAGTACGGTTTACAAAGAATGCTTTCAAAGAACGCTCTAGAACAATAACAAGGAGTCTGTTTATGAATCGTCGTCATGCTATCCGTTCCCTGTGCTGTGCCGCTTTGGCGGTCTCGGCGGTCAGCCTGAGCAGTACGCTGCTGGCGGCCGAGGAAGTGAAAATCGGTTTCCTGGTCAAGCAAGCGGAGGAGCCCTGGTTCCAGACCGAATGGGCATTTGCCGAAAAGGCCGGGAAAGAGAAGGGTTTCACCCTGATCAAGATCGCCGTGCCGGACGGTGAGAAAACCTTGTCTGCAATCGACAGTCTTGCGGCCAATGGCGCCAAGGGGTTCGTGATCTGTCCGCCAGACGTGTCCCTCGGCCCGGCGATCATGGCCAAGGCCAAGCTCAACGGGTTGAAAGTGATCGCCGTCGATGACCGTTTCGTCGATGCCAGCGGCAAGTTCATGGAAGACGTGCCGTACCTCGGTATG
The DNA here is from genome assembly GCF_047304225.1 of Pseudomonas sp. Pseusp3. NCBI lineage: Bacteria > Pseudomonadati > Pseudomonadota > Gammaproteobacteria > Pseudomonadales > Pseudomonadaceae > Pseudomonas > Pseudomonas sp. Pseusp3. Next base: position 59,422 of record NZ_JBGLYV010000010.1, read on the forward strand.
GCTGCGTTCGAAGTCGGCCAGAAGCAGGGCAGTGCCATGGCCACTGAGGCGAAGAAGCGCGGCTGGGACTGGAAAGACACCTATGCGGTGATCAACACCTACAACGAACTCGACACCGGCAAGAAGCGCACCGACGGCTCGGTCAAGGCACTGGAGGACGCCGGCATGCCGAAAGACCACATCCTGTTCGCGGCCCTGAAAACCCTCGATGTGCCGGGTAGCATGGACGCCACCAACTCGGCCCTGGTGAAACTGCCGGGTGCGGCGAAGAACCTGATCATCGGCGGCATGAACGACAACACCGTGCTCGGCGGCGTGCGTGCCACCGAGAGCGCCGGTTTCGCTGCGGCCAACGTGATCGGCATTGGCATCAACGGTACCGACGCCATCGGCGAGCTGAAGAAACCCCACAGCGGCTTCTATGGCTCGATGCTGCCGAGCCCGCACATCGAGGGCTACAACACCGCAAGCATGATGTACGAGTGGGTCACCACCGGCACTGAACCGGCGAAATTCACCGCCATGGACGACGTGACACTGATCACCCGCGACAACTTCAAGCAGGAACTGGAAAAGATCGGCCTGTGGAACTGACGGCTGTTTGATTTCAGTGGCGGCCTCGGCGACGGGGCTGCCTGATCGGTGTGAAGAGGTGGGTTATGCACGCGCAAACAAATACACGACAAAACAGCGGCAGCTTGCGCTTCAACGGGATCGGCAAGACCTTTCCCGGGGTCAAGGCGCTGGACAACATCAGCTTCGTCGCCCATCCGGGGCAGGTTCATGCCTTGATGGGCGAGAACGGCGCCGGCAAGTCGACGCTGCTGAAAATCCTCGGCGGGGCCTACATTCCCAGCAGCGGTGCCTTGCAGATCGGCGAGCGGACGATGGACTTCAAGTCCACCGCCGACAGCATCGGCAGTGGCGTCGCGGTGATCCATCAGGAGCTGCATCTGGTGCCGGAAATGAGCGTGGCGGAGAACCTGTTTCTCGGGCATCTGCCAGCCAGTTTCGGCCTGATCAATCGCGCTACCCTGCGCCAAAAGGCACTGGCCTGTCTCAAAGGCCTGGCCGATGAAATCGACCCGCAGGAGAAAGTCGGGCGCCTGTCCCTCGGCCAGCGACAGCTGGTGGAAATTGCCAAGGCGTTGTCCCGTGGCGCCCATGTGATTGCCTTCGACGAACCCACCAGCAGCCTTTCGGCACGGGAGATCGAGCGCTTGATGGCGATCATCGGCCGGCTGCGGGATGAGGGCAAAGTGGTGCTCTATGTCTCTCATCGCATGGAAGAGGTGTTCCGCATCTGTGATGCAGTGACGGTGTTCAAGGACGGGCGGTACGTGCGCACGTTCGACGACATGAGCCAGTTGACCCACGATCAATTGGTCACCTGCATGGTCGGGCGCGACATCCAGGACATCTACGATTACCGCCCCCGCCAACGCGGCGCCGTGGCGCTCAAGGTCGACGGTTTGCTCGGGCCCGGGTTACGCGAGCCGGTGAGTTTCGAGGTGCACAAAGGCGAAATCCTCGGCCTGTTCGGCCTGGTTGGCGCCGGTCGCACCGAGCTGCTGCGCCTGCTCAGCGGCCTGGCGCGCAACAGCGCCGGACGCCTGGAGCTGCGAGGCCATGAACTGCAACTGCATTCACCCCGGGACGCCATTGCGGCCGGAATCCTGTTGTGCCCCGAGGACCGCAAGAAGGAGGGCATCCTGCCGCTGGCCAGCGTCGCCGAGAACATCAACATCAGCGCACGCGGCGCCCATTCCACCTTCGGCTGCCTGTTGCGCGGCTTGTGGGAAAAGGACAACGCCGACCGGCAGATCAAGGCGCTCAAGGTGAAAACGCCACACGCCGGGCAGCAGATCAAGTTTCTTTCCGGTGGTAATCAGCAGAAGGCCATTCTCGGCCGCTGGCTGTCGATGCCGATGAAAGTGCTGCTGCTTGACGAACCCACCCGCGGCATCGACATCGGTGCCAAGGCCGAGATCTACCAGATCATCCATAACCTGGCGAAAGAGGGGATCGCGGTGATCGTGGTGTCCAGTGACTTGATGGAAGTCATGGGCATTTCCGACCGCATCCTGGTGCTCTGTGAAGGCGCGCTGCGTGGCGAACTGAGCCGCGACCAGGCCAACGAATCCAACCTGCTGCAACTGGCTTTGCCGCGCCAACGCGCCGACGGCGTGGCGAACTGAGAGGTGACTATGATGACAACCCAAAACAATACCCTGCCGACCACGCGCAGACCGCTGGACCTGCGGCGCTTCCTCGATGACTGGGTGATGCTGCTGGCAGCCGTCGGCATCTTTGTCGCCTGCACCTTGCTGATCGACAACTTCCTTTCACCGCTTAACATGCGTGGCCTGGGCCTGGCGATTTCCACCACCGGCATTGCTGCCTGCACGATGTTGTATTGCCTGGCGTCCGGGCATTTCGACTTGTCGGTGGGCTCGGTGATCGCCTGTGCCGGAGTGGTCGCGGCGGTGGTGATGCGCGACACCAACAGCGTGTTTCTCGGTGTCTGCGCGGCGCTGGTGATGGGGCTGATCGTCGGGCTGATCAACGGCATTGTCATTGCCAAACTACGGGTCAACGCGTTGATCACCACGTTGGCGACCATGCAGATCGTGCGTGGCCTGGCCTACATCTTTGCCAATGGCAAAGCGGTGGGTGTGTCCCAGGAATCGTTTTTCGTCTTCGGTAACGGCCAGTTGTTCGGCGTGCCGGTGCCGATCCTGATCACCATTGTCTGCTTCCTGTTTTTCGGCTGGCTGCTGAACTACACCACCTACGGGCGCAACACCATGGCGATTGGCGGCAACCAGGAAGCGGCGCTGCTGGCCGGGGTGAATGTCGACCGGACCAAGATCATCATCTTCGCCGTGCATGGCGTGATCGGCGCGTTGGCCGGGGTCATCCTGGCGTCGCGCATGACCTCGGGGCAGCCGATGATCGGCCAGGGTTTCGAACTGACCGTAATCTCGGCCTGCGTGCTGGGCGGGGTGTCGTTGAGTGGCGGGATCGGGATGATCCGGCACGTGATTGCCGGGGTGTTGATCCTGGCGATCATCGAGAATGCGATGAACCTGAAGAACATCGATACGTTTTATCAGTATGTGATTCGGGGTTCGATCTTGCTGCTGGCCGTCGTGATCGACCGTTTGAAACAGCGCTGACACTCATTACACCTGTGGGAGCGGCGGTGCGGCGATCCGACTTGCTTGCGAAGGCGTTGGCACATCCGGCATCAATGTGTCAGAACCACCGCTTTCGCGAGCAAGCCCGCTCCCACAGGGTTCTGTGGTTCCAAACCGGAAGTTATTGGCTGTCGCTGTCGTCATCAACCGAGTCACCGCTAGTGGTCGAGCCAAGTCCGCCACTGCTGGGTGTTTTGCTGCCTGGCAAACTCGTACCACCCTGACGTCCTGCATCATTGCCTTGAACCCGTGGATCTGTGCCGGTAGACGGTGGCAGTTTGTGGTCGATCGTGGTGCCATCGGTGTTCATGCCGGGGGCACTCTGGATGGCAGGCGCCCTGGGTTTTTCCACCGGATTGGTCGGGCCGGTGCTGGAACCGAGGGCCGCGGCGAAAGTGGCAGTAGACAAAAGGGCCACGAGAACGAGGGCGATCAACCTGGACAGGATCATGGTGTTGTCTCCAACGATTAGAGTCCTTACCTGATTAGTCCACACTCGATCTGAATGGGTGCATTATCAGCGACGAACGGCTCAGGCTTGCTCCAGTGCCCTGACCGCCGTGGCTCTTCGCCAGATCAATCGGCCCACGGTGATCATCCAGTTGAGCGAAGCGACTGCCAACACCGTGAGCAACAGCGTGGCCATGCCTTGCTCGACGATGATCTTCCCGGCCAGCAAGGGAAAGCCGAACACGCCGATGAAGTACGACAGGCTGAACAGCAGCAAGGATTGCGCGGTGGTGCCGTTCGGCGCTTCATTGGCGGCCAGGCCGTTGATCACCGAGTAGGTCAGGCCGTAGCCGATCCCGAGCATCACCGCCGCGAGCACGTAGCTGAAGCTGCTGTCGACGACAAAACCGAACATCACGATCGATGCCAGCATCAGCCCCGACAGCAGGCACGATGCACGCAATGGATCGCGCTTGACCACGAACCCGGCAACCAGCATGCGACTACTGATCGCCGCACTCATGAAGCCGAGGAAGAACAGCGAATAGTCAAGCGAGCGCGCTGCGGCATAACTGGTTTGAAAGCTCGACAGACCGCCAAACACACAGCCGCCGAGACCGACCATGATGATCGGGAAAACGGCCCTTGACGACAACACTTGACCCGCTGCACGCCAGGAAATCCGCGACACGCTGCTCGATTGCGCGGGCGCCGGTTGCAGTTGTCGGCCCAGGTGCCAGAACAGCAGGACTCCGATCAGGCTGGCCAGCGCCGCCAGATAAAACGCCGCGGTCACCGGATAGCCCAGCACAGTCGCCGCGCGGCCGAGCAACGGGCCGCTGCCAATCCCGGTCATCATGCTGCCCGACAGCAAAGCGAAGTACCTGGCGCGCTGTGCGGGTGTCACAAGGCCCGCCACGATGATCGGGCCGAGGGTGTAGAACACACCCCAGCCCAGGCCCAGCAGCAATCCGAAAAACAACAGCAGATGGCCAAAGCCCGGAGTCAGGGCGAAGCCCAGGCTGGCCGCTACCAGCAATACACCGAACAGTGCCACCGATCGGGCGGCACCGAGCAAGTCGGACAAATGACCGGAAACAATCACCGCCGCAAAGGTGCTGAGCATCGCCGCCGAAATTACACTTCCGGCGTTGTGTTCGTTGCCGCCACGAGAACCAATCAGCAACGACAGCAAGAACGTCGAGCCGTAGGACAACGACAACAGGTAGCTGGCGAGGCAAAACAGGCCGAACAACTTGCTTGAGACAGGAGGTGTTGCGGTAGACATGACGCGGTTCCTTGGCCGGATAAATGAGCGGCGCGTCTATCTAACCACGCAGTGCCCGAATGTCAGGTCCGAGTTTATCGATTCCAGGGTTAGTGCCGGCCGGAGTAAACCCCCTTTGTAGGAGCGAGCTTGCTCGCGAAAAACACAAGGACACCGCATTTATTCAGGCCGCACACGTAATCGTTGACGACCATCGCGAGCGAGCTCGCTCCTACAGGTGTTGGGACAGTTCCCTCGCCACAAATACCGCGCCGACTTAGTATGGCGTTTTCCATTTTTGACAAGGCACGTCCATGACGATCGAAATCCGCCCGGCGACCCCCAGTGACGCACCGCAAATCCTCGCGTTCATCACTGAACTGGCCGACTACGAACGTGCCCGCCATGAAGTCATCGCCAGCGTTGCCGACATCGAGCGCAGTCTGTTCAGCGAAGGTGCCACCGCCCATGGCCTGATCTGCCTGCGCGACGGTGCGCCCATCGGTTTCGCGGTGTTCTTCTTCAGCTATTCCACCTGGCTTGGCAGCAATTGCCTGTACCTCGAAGACCTCTACATCACCCCGCAACAGCGCGGCGGCGGTGCGGGCAAGACCCTGCTGCGGCATCTGGCGAAAATCGCCTGCGCCAACGACTGCGGCCGTTTCGAGTGGAGCGTGCTGGAGTGGAATACCCCGGCCATCGAATTCTACAAATCCCTGGGGGCGCAGCCGCAGGAGGAGTGGGTTCGGTATCGGATGGACGGGGCAGTGCTGCGGGAATTCGCAGCGGGTAACTGATCGCTTTTAAAAGATCGCAGTCTTGGGCAGCGCCTGCGGGTGCTGTCGAAGGCTGCGATATTTTTTGTCTTGTCTCATAATATGGGATTGATATTTATATATTGAGATTTTGCCCTGCGCAGGTTTATAGTCCCGCTCACTCACTGCCAAAAACCAAAACAGGTGAAGCGATGCAGGCGCAATTGATCGCGCTCGACTGGGGGACGACCTCATTACGTGCTTACAAACTGGCTGAAGGCGGGCAGGTGCTCGAACAGCGTTCGCTGTCGTCGGGGATCATGCAACTGCCGAAGGCGCCGCGAATCATTGGCGGCCGCGAATCCACCGATGGTTTCGAACTGGCCTTCGACGAAGCTTGCGGCGACTGGCTCGATGCGCAGCCGCAATTACCGGTGATTGCCTGCGGCATGGTCGGCAGCGCCCAGGGATGGCGCGAAGCGGCCTACCGCGATACGCCGGCGAACGTCGCCAACCTTGGTACTTCCTTGCAAACCGTGCGTAGCCTGCGCGGCGTCGATGTGCACATTGTGCCTGGCGTCATCCAGCGTTCGCGTTTGCCGAACGTGATGCGCGGCGAAGAAACCCAGGTGCTCGGTGTGCTGCAAAACCTGACGAACGAGGCGGGCGCCGACCTGTTGATCGGCCTCCCGGGCAGTCATTCGAAATGGGTGGAAGTGGCCGATGGCTGCATCGTGCATTTCGATACGTTCATGACCGGCGAAGTCTTCGCCGTGCTCAGCGAGCACAGCATTCTCGGACGCACCCAGCAGCGTGGCGGGTCCTTCGATGGCGAGGCGTTTGATCGCGGCGTGCTGGTCGCGTTGTCGACGGACGGTGAAACCGGTCCGCTGTCGACGATGTTCAGCGCCCGTAGCCTGGGCCTGACGGGCGAATTGAGCGCCACCGCCCAGGCGGATTACCTGTCCGGCCTGCTGATCGGCCACGAGTTGGCGGCCCTGGCCAATGTCCAGCGGCGTCGGCGCAACAGCGTGCACCTGCCGTCGATCATCCTCATCGGCAATACCCAACTCTGTGCCCGCTACAGGCGGGCGCTCGACGCCTGCGGTTTTGCCCGGGTGACCCTGGCCGAACAGGCCACCGAACGCGGATTGTGGCAACTGGCGCTCGCCGCTGGCCTGGTCACGTCCACCGCATCCCGTTAATCCTGCCTGGAGGTCTGACATGCTCAAACAAGCGCTGGCGCAAAACGGCCTGATCGCGATCCTGCGCGGCCTGCGTCCGCAAGAAGCGGCCGCCATCGGCGAAGTCCTGTACGCCGCCGGATTTCGCGTCATCGAAGTGCCGCTCAATTCCCCTGAACCGTACGAGAGTATCCGCATCCTGCGCAGTACCTTGCCTGCCGATTGCCTGATCGGTGCCGGCACGGTGTTGACGCCGGAGCAGGTCGCGCAAGTGAAAGCCGCGGGCGGCCAGGTGATCGTCATGCCCCACAGTGATCCCAAGGTACTGCGCGCGGCGAAGGCGGCCGGTTTGTACCTGTCTCCGGGTGTCGCCACGCCGACCGAGGCCTTCGCGGCACTGGCCGAGGGTGCGGATGTACTGAAGATGTTTCCGGCCGAGCAGATGGGGCCGGCAGTCGTCAAAGCCTGGCTGGCGGTGTTGCCAGCGGGAACGATTCTGGCGCCGGTCGGCGGGATCACCCCGGACAACATGCAGGTGTTTATCGACGCTGGCGTCAAAGGCTTCGGCCTGGGTTCCGGCCTGTTCAAACCGGGCATGACGCCTGCGCAAGTGGCGGCCAATGCCAAGGCTTACGTCGCTGCCTGGAAAGCCCTTCGCTAAGACTTTTTGGCGCTGCGAGCGCTGCATCCAATAAGAGAGACCGACAGATGAAAATCACCAAACTGACTACCTTCATCGTTCCGCCGCGCTGGTGCTTCCTCAAGGTAGAAACCGACGAAGGCGTCACCGGCTGGGGCGAGCCCGTAGTCGAAGGTCGTGCCCACACCGTTGCCGCTGCCGTTGAAGAATTGTCCGACTACCTGATCGGCAAAGACCCGCGCAACATCGAAGACATCTGGACCGTGCTCTATCGCGGCGGCTTCTACCGTGGTGGCGCGATCCACATGAGCGCCCTGGCCGGTATCGACCAGGCCTTGTGGGACATCAAGGGCAAGGCGCTGGGCGTGTCGGTCAGCGATTTGCTGGGTGGTCAGGTGCGGGACAGGATTCGTGTGTATTCGTGGATCGGTGGCGACCGTCCGGCAGACACGGCGCGTGCGGCGAAAGAAGCGGTCGAGCGTGGTTTCACTGCGGTGAAAATGAATGGCACCGAAGAACTGCAGTTCCTCGACACGTTCGACAAAGTCGACCAGGCCCTGGCCAACGTCGCTGCCGTGCGCGACGCGGTCGGCCCGAACGTGGGGATCGGCGTGGACTTCCATGGCCGGGTGCACAAGCCCATGGCCAAGGTACTGATGAAGGAACTCGACCCGTACAAGCTGATGTTCATCGAAGAGCCGGTACTCAGCGAAAACTACGAAGCGCTGAAGGAACTGGCGCCGCTGACCAGCACACCGATTGCCCTCGGTGAGCGGTTGTTCTCGCGCTGGGATTTCAAGCGCGTGCTCAGCGAAGGCTATGTCGACATCATCCAGCCGGATGCGTCCCACGCTGGCGGCATCACCGAGACGCGCAAGATCGCCAACATGGCCGAAGCCTACGACGTGGCGCTGGCGCTGCATTGCCCGCTGGGCCCGATTGCCCTGGCCGCCTGCCTGCAACTGGACGCGGCTTGCTACAACGCATTCATCCAGGAACAGAGCCTGGGCATCCATTACAACGAGAGCAACGACCTGCTCGACTACGTGAAAGATCCACGGGTGTTCGACTACGACCAGGGCTTCGTGAAGATCCCGAACGGCCCGGGCCTGGGTATCGAGATCAATGAAGAATACGTGATCGAACGTGCTGCCGTCGGTCACCGCTGGCGCAACCCGATCTGGCGCCATGCCGACGGCAGTTTTGCCGAGTGGTGATCACTCCCTGACCTACCACTGAACCCTGTAGGAGCGAGCCTGCTCGCGATGGTGTGTCAGTCGACATCAGGCTGAATGACACACCATCGCGAGCAAGCTCGCTCCTACAAGGGGCTGCGCGAAGTTTCGAATCGACCTCAATAAACATAAGAAGAGGCACCCCGCCATGCAATCGCAAACTCTCACCGGGCAGGCGTCGTTGGTGACGCCCAGCCGCAAGCGTTTTTTCATCATGGTGCTGTTGTTCATCACCGTGGTGATCAACTACCTGGACCGCAGCAACCTGTCGATTGCCGCCCCGGCGCTGACCAGTGACCTGGGCATCGATCCGATCCACGTCGGCCTGATTTTCTCCGCCTTCGGCTGGACCTACGCCGCCATGCAGATCCCCGGCGGCTGGCTGGTGGACCGCGTGCCGCCGCGGATTCTGTACAGCGTCGCATTGCTGCTGTGGTCGGTGGCCACGGTGATGCTCGGCTTCGCTGCGAGCTTTATCGCGCTGTTCGTGTTGCGCATGGCGGTCGGTGCCCTGGAAGCGCCGGCCTATCCGATCAACAGTCGCGTGGTCACCACCTGGTTCCCCGAGCGCGAACGCGCCACGGCCATCGGTTTCTATACATCCGGGCAGTTCGTCGGCCTGGCCTTCCTGACGCCGGTGCTGGCCTGGCTCCAGCACGAATTCGGCTGGCACATGGTGTTCGTTTCCACCGGTGCGGTGGGCATTGTGTGGGCGGTGATCTGGTACGCGGTGTATCGCGAGCCACGGGATTTCAAAGGCGCCAATGACGCGGAAATTGACTTGATCCGCGAGGGCGGCGGGTTGGTGGACATCCAGGCCGAGCAGGCCAGGGTCAAAGCCAGATTCAGCTGGACGGACCTGGGGATTGTCCTCACCAAGCGCAAGCTCTGGGGCATCTACCTCGGGCAGTTCTGCCTCAACTCGACGCTGTGGTTCTTCCTCACCTGGTTCCCGACCTACCTGGTGAAATATCGTGGCATGGACTTCATCAAGTCCGGCCTGTTGGCGTCGCTGCCGTTTCTCGCCGCGTTTGTCGGTGTGCTGTGTTCCGGTTTCTTCTCGGACTTTTTGATCCGTCGCGGCTGCACGGTAGGTTTCGCCCGCAAGTTGCCGATCATCAGCGGCTTGCTGATTTCCACCTCGATCATCGGCGCCAACTTTGTCGAGTCGACGCCGCTGGTGATTGCCTTCCTCGCGCTCGCATTCTTCGGCAACGGCCTGGCTTCGATTACCTGGTCGCTGGTGTCGACGCTTGCTCCGGCGCGCTTGCTCGGGCTGACCGGCGGGGTGTTCAACTTCATTGGCAACCTGTCGGCGATTGCCACGCCTATCGTGATCGGCTTTCTCGCCACGGGTGATTCCTTTGCTCCGGCGATCACCTACATCTCGGTGCTGGCATTGATCGGCGCGCTGTCCTACATCCTGCTGGTGGGCAAGGTCGAGCGTATCAAGTTGTAGTCGTGGCATCCGGGCGACCATAATGCCGCCCGTTCACTCGCTCAACGGTAAAGGCTGGATATGCAGGAAGACGCCCCAAAAATCGCCAAGGACGCCGCGCCGACCGGTACCCAGACCCTGCTTCGCGGGTTGGGTGTGGTCCAGGCCGTGGCCAGCGGCGCCCGCGATCTCAAGGAAATCGCCCGGCTGATCGGCACTACGCGCAGTACCACCCATCGCCTGGCCAGTTGCCTGGTCGACGAGCGTTATCTGCGGGTGGTGCCGCAAGTCGGTTATCTGCTGGGGCCGAAACTGATCGAGCTGGGCTTTCAGGCCCGTGAAGAATTGCCCTTGGTGACCCTGGCCGGGCCGTATCTGGATGAGCTGTCGGCGTTGACCGGCGACACCGTGCACCTGGGCATTCGCGAAGGCGACGAGGTTTTGTACCTGCTGAAGAATCCGGGGCGCAATGGTCCGGAAATGCGTTCGCGGGTCGGCCATCGCATGCCGTTGGCACGCACCGGGATTGGCAAGGCGTTGATGCTCGATGATTCGCCGCAGGATTGGCAGCGGCTGTACGACATCAGCCTGCCAGCGGGTGGGAAAAGTCAGTTCTGGCCGCAGCATCCCCAGCAGTCTTGGGAACAGCTTGAGCAGCGCATGACCGAGTACGTGGCCGGTGGCTACGCGTTCGATCTGGAAGACAATGAACCGTCGATCCGCTGCGTGGCGGCGCCAATTCGTGATGCGAGCAAGCGCATTGTGGCGGCGATCAGCATTGCCAGCACCGTGCCTTACATGCCGCTGGAAAAAATGGCCGAGCTGATTCCCCTGATCAAAGGGGTCACGGCGCGGCTGTCGGCGGAGCTCGGTTGTAGGAGCGAGCTTGCTCGCGAAGGTCGATAACGCTAACGCGTATTGTCTGAATGCACGCGGTGTATTGGCGTTTTTCGCGAGCAAGCTCGCTCCTGCAGGCAATGATGTAATGCCCGGAATTGCGGGCAACAAAAAGGCCCCCGTTTCGGGAGCCTTGATGTTCGCGGTTCGGCTTACATGTTCGGGTAAGTCGGGCCGCCGGCGCCTTCCGGCGCCACCCAGGTGATGTTCTGTGCAGGGTCCTTGATGTCGCAGGTCTTGCAGTGAACGCAGTTCTGGGCGTTGATCTGGAAGCGCTTCTCGCCGTCTTCCTTGGTGATTACTTCGTACACGCCGGCCGGGCAGTAGCGTTGGGCCGGTTCGTCGTACAGCGGCAGGTTCTTGGTGATCGGGATGCTCGCATCAGCCAGCTTCAGGTGACACGGCTGCTCTTCTTCATGGTTGGTACCCGAGATGAACACCGAGCTGAGTTTGTCGAAGCTGATCTTGCCGTCCGGTTTCGGGTAGTCGATCTTCTTGCAGTCGGCCGCCAGTTTCAGGCACGCGTAATCCGGCTTGGTGTCGTGCAGGGTGAACGGCAGTTTGCCGCCGAAGATGTTCTGGTCCAGCCAGTTGAAACCGCCACCGACGATGGCGCCGAACTTGTGGATCGCCGGGCCGAAGTTGCGGCTGGCGAACAGTTCGTCGTAGAGCCAGCTCTTCTTGAACGCGTCAACGTAGGTGGTCAGTTCTTCGGTGCCGTCCTTCTCTGCGAACAGTGCGTCAGCCACCGATTCTGCGGCGAGCATGCCGGACTTCATCGCGGTGTGGCTGCCCTTGATCTTGGCGAAGTTCAGGGTGCCGAGGTCGCAACCGATCAGCGCGCCGCCCTTGAAGACCATTTTCGGCAGCGAGTTCAGGCCGCCCTTGCAGATGGCGCGGGCGCCGTAGCTGATGCGCTTGCCGCCTTCCAGGTACTGCTTGAGCACCGGGTGATGCTTGAGGCGCTGGAACTCGTCGAACGGCGACAGGTAGGTGTTGCTGTAGGACAGGTCGACGATCAGGCCGACGACCACCTGGTTGTTTTCCAGGTGATAGAGGAACGAGCCGCCGGTGTTCTCGGCGCCCATGATGTCCATCGGCCAACCGGCGGTGTGCACCACCAGGCCTGGCTGGTGCTTGGCCGGGTCGACCTCCCAGATTTCCTTCAGGCCGATGCCGTAGTGCTGGGCGTCGGCATCGCTGTCGAGGTTGAAACGCTTGATCAGTTGCTTGCCGATATGGCCACGGCAGCCTTCGGCGAACAGAGTGTACTTGCCACGCAGTTCCATGCCCGGGGTGTACAGGCCTTCCTTCGGGTTGCCTTCGCGGTCGACACCGAGGTCACCGGTGATGATCCCGCGCACCACGCCGTTCTCGTCGAACAGCGCTTCCTGAGCGGCGAAGCCCGGGTAGATTTCCACGCCCAGGTTCTCGGCCTGCTGGGCCAGCCAGCGGCACAGGTTGCCCAGGGAGATGATGTAGTTGCCTTCGTTGTGCATGGTCTTGGGCACAAAGAAGTCTGGAACTTTCTGCGCGCTTTCAGCGTTCTTCAGCACGAAGATGTCGTCGCGGGTGACGGGGGTGTTCAGCGGCGCGCCGAGTGCCTTCCAGTCCGGGAACAGTTCGTTCAGGGCGCGTGGTTCGAACACGGCACCGGACAGAATGTGAGCACCGACTTCGGAGCCTTTTTCGACCACGCAGACGCTGATTTCCTTACCGGCTTCGGCGGCCTTCTGCTTCAAGCGGCAGGCGGCGGAAAGACCAGCGGGGCCGGCACCGACGATGACCACGTCGAATTCCATGTATTCGCGTTCCACAGGTTATCTCCTACTCAAGGCTCAACAGTTTTTTTTCTAATTTGGAGGTTCGGTGTCGCATCCATGAATCCCGGCGCAACGCCGAGAGAGGACAATCGATTGACCACCTTTCTCTTTGGGTGGCGCATTATATCTACACCACTCTCAGCGTCCAATACAAACGTTTGTTTGAATTGGCTCAAAGCCAGAGAAATCAAAGTCACGCGCCTTATGAACGGCTGTTTTGGCGTATTGACCGGAATAGGCGTTCCGGTCAAGATACGGGCGGTTTTGCGCTCGCCGTAGGCTGACTGTTGGTTTCAAGAGCACCTCTAAAGACAGGGCGATGGCAGTAGAGAGTGATGCGCCGCGCGGGTTTGCTGCGCAGTTTACACGCCGCGATGTTGAATGACTTGTCAGTCACCACTGACGAACGGTCATTCACAGCATGAGCGATGGTCACTTGACACGTTTGCCGGCGTTTTTAGAGGTGCCCTTGCGCCCGATGAGCATCAACCGCCAGGTTCGCCTAGGCGACTTTCTTTTCACCGGAGAGTAACGAGGAATCCATGAAGGTTCTTGTAGCTGTCAAACGCGTTGTGGATTACAACGTCAAGGTTCGCGTCAAGGCGGACAATTCCGGCGTCGATCTTGCCAACGTCAAGATGTCGATGAACCCGTTCTGCGAGATCGCCGTGGAAGAAGCCGTACGCCTGAAAGAGAAGGGTGTTGCGACTGAAATCGTCGTCGTCTCCGTCGGCCCGTCCACCGCTCAAGAGCAACTGCGCACCGCGCTGGCTCTGGGTGCCGACCGCGCCATCCTCGTCGAGTCCGCCGAAGACCTGACTTCCCTGGCCGTTGCCAAGCTGCTGAAGGCCGTTGTCGACAAGGAACAGCCTCAGCTGGTGATCCTTGGCAAACAAGCCATCGACAGCGACAACAACCAGACCGGCCAGATGCTCGCTGCATTGAGCGGCTACGGTCAGGGCACGTTCGCTTCGAAAGTCGAAATCAGTGGCGACAGTGTTGCCGTGACTCGTGAAATCGACGGCGGCGCGCAGACAGTTTCCCTGAAACTGCCAGCCATCGTCACCACCGACCTGCGTTTGAACGAGCCGCGCTACGCGTCTCTGCCAAACATCATGAAAGCCAAGAAGAAGCCTCTCGAGACGCTGACTCCGGACGCTTTGGGCGTTTCCACCGCCTCCACCAACACAACCTTGAAAGTCGAAGCGCCTGCTGCACGCAGCGCGGGTATCAAGGTCAAGTCGGTGGCTGAACTGGTCGAGAAACTGAAAAACGAAGCGAAGGTAATCTAAATGACTATCTTGGTTATTGCTGAACACGACAACAAAGTGCTGGCCCCGGCCACGCTGAACACCGTTGCTGCTGCCGCCAAAATCGGTGGCGACATCCACGTTCTGGTTGCAGGCCAGGGCGCTGGCGCCGTGGCTGAAGCCGCTGCGAAAGTGGCTGGCGTGGCTAAAGTGCTGGTGGCTGATAACGCCGCCTACGCTCACCAGTTGCCGGAAAACGTTGCTCCTCTGGTTGCAGAGTTGGGCAAGGGCTACAGCCACATCCTGGCTGCCGCCACTTCCAACGGCAAAAACATCCTGCCGCGCGTTGCCGCTGCACTGGACGTTGACCAGATCTCCGAGATCATCTCGGTAGAAAGCGCTGACACCTTCAAGCGTCCGATCTATGCCGGTAACGCCATCGCCACCGTTCAATCGAACGCTGCGGTCAAAGTGATCACCGTGCGTGCCACCGGTTTCGACCCGGTTGCAGCTGAAGGTGGTTCGGCTGCCGTTGAAGCCGTTGGCGCTGCTCACGACGCTGGTATCTCCAGCTTCGTTGGCGAAGAGCTGGCCAAATCGGATCGTCCGGAACTGACCGCTGCCAAGATCGTCGTTTCCGGTGGCCGCGGCATGCAGAACGGCGACAACTTCAAACACCTGTATGCCCTGGCCGACAAGCTGGGCGCAGCCGTGGGCGCTTCCCGCGCCGCGGTCGACGCAGGTTTCGTACCGAACGACATGCAGGTCGGTCAGACCGGCAAGATCGTTGCTCCACAGCTGTACATCGCCGTCGGTATCTCCGGCGCGATCCAGCACCTGGCCGGCATGAAAGACTCCAAAGTGATCGTGGCGATCAACAAGGACGAAGAAGCGCCGATCTTCCAGGTGGCCGATTACGGCCTGGTGGCGGACCTGTTCGAAGCCATCCCTGAGCTGGAGAAGCTGGTCTAATCCGGCTGCTTCACTTATAAAGAGCCCGGCCTTTTGGCCGGGCTTTTTTTTGCCCTTCATTTACCTGTAGGAGCGAGCCTGCTCGCGATGGACTCAAATGCGCCGCGTTTTTCCAGAATGAACGCGTCATCGTTAACGTACATCGCGAGCGAGCTCGCTCCTACAAGGGGGGCATCACCAGGTTTGAGTGGAGTGTGTCGTCATGGATCTGCGCCTTGTGTGGAGCATGCTGGGATTGACGCTATTGCCGGCGCTGTCTTTTGCCGCAGGCAAATGCGAACGCCTGGTGGTAACCGGCAGCCCGGACGCGCCACCGTACCTGTGGCAAGACCCGCAGAATCCCAAACACCTGATCGGTGCAAGCGCCGATTTGCTGCAGCAAGTGGCGGGTGAGTTGGGGCTCAAGGTCGAACTGCTTTATGCCGGCAAACGGGCCCAGGCCCTTGACGAAGTGCGCAGCGGGCGAATGGATATGCTGGCGGACGCAGCCTTGACGGTCAGCGAGCTGGAAACCCTGGATTACATCCATCCACGCTTACTGGAAAACGACTATCTGGTCTGGACGCGCAAGGACTCGACGCTGGTCTACAACCAGGCACAGGACCTGCACGGCCACCCCGGAGCCGTGTCGGAAAAGGCCCGATTGACTCCGCAATTCAGCACGTTTGCCGGACAGCAATTAACCCTCGCACGTACGTCCAGCCTGACCCAGGCCTTTCAGAAACTGCTGTTGGGTGAGGTCGAGTTCGTACTGGCAGGACGTTACTCGGGCATGGCGACCGCACAGACACTGGGCATGGCCGGTGATTTGCTCGCCCGCTCGCAACCGGTCGACAAGCCTGGCCTGTACCTGGCGATTTCCCATGACTCGGCCTGCAACGATCCGTGGTTGCGCGGACAGTTGGCCAAAAAGATGACAGAATTGCCCGCGTCCGGACTGACGGAGACCGTGCTGATGCGCAACGTCGAGCGTTGGAAGGCACAGCGCTCACAATCGCAGCAATCCTCGCAACAACCCGTCAGTACCCCAAAACAGTAGGGATATTTAGTGAGTATTCGACCTCTTTTCGCTGCCGTGGCCTTTGTGCTCCTGGCCGGTTGTGCAGCCGATCCTGCGCCGAATGAACAGATTCGCCTGACCGAACAGGCACTCGAACAGGCCAAGGCTGTGGGCGCCACCGCTGACGATGTGCCGGAAATGAAACTGGCCGAAGACAAGTTCAACCGCGCCAAGGGCAACATGACTGACCATTCTTTCAAAAACGCACGCATGCGGGCCGAACAGGCCGAGCTCGATGCGCGTCTGGCTGAAGCCAAGGTGCTGACGGCCAAGAGCGAGGAACAGTTGAACGTGCTTGACGCCCGTATCGCCCGCCTGCGCAAGCAACTGGGAGATGCCGAATGAGCCTCAAGAGCAAAGCCGTCGGCGGTTTGATCCTGGCCGGCTGCGCCGTGCTGTCCGGTTGCGCCAGCCAGCACAGCGAGAGCGCGTTGCAGCAGGCTGGAGCCGACTTTCAGAAGGTCAAGGAAGATTCCAATGTGCTGCGAATCGCCCCCAAGGACGTGATTCGCGCTGGTGAGTCCCTGGCCCGCGCCGATCGTTTGTCCAGCTATTGGGGCAGCGGTTCGGACGTGGTGCATTACGCCTACCTGAGCCAGCGCTATAGCGCCATTGCCCGGGAGCACACCAATCAGGCGCTTAACGAAGAGCAAGCGGCGAAGCTCGAACTGGAGCGGCAGCGCCTGCAACTGGCACTGCGTGAATCCAAACTGTTCAGTGTGCAGCAGCAGGGCAAATGGCTTGAAGAACAGATCCTGGCATTGACGACCGCCCAGACCGACCGTGGTCTGGTGATGACACTGGGCGACATGTTGTTCGACACGGGCGAAGCGGAATTGAAACCTTCGGCCAACCGCGTGGTGCTGAAGATTGTGCAGTTCCTGCAACTCAACCCCAAGCGCGTGGTGCGGATCGAAGGTTATACGGACAGTACCGGGGGCAAACAGGAAAACCTCAAGCTGTCCCGTGACCGCGCACAATCGGTGGCTGACGTGCTGATGGACCTGGGCATCGACGACAGGCGCATCCAGGTCGAGGGTTATGGTGACGAGTATCCGGTGGACGCGAATGCGTCGGAACGGGGGCGAGCGCAGAACCGTCGGGTGGAAATTGTGTTTTCCGACGAAAAAGGCCAGCTCGGCGCTGCCCGCTAGGGGTTGCGTCGCTGGAAAGCCCGGCCTGCCACGCAGCGCCGGGTTTTTTTATGCCTGCCGATTACCGCACAAAACAGTACAGATTTTGCTGACACTGCACTGTACGGTCGACTATTGTGGCAACTGTCCCCGTACACTTCTAAACTGTTCCGGTATTGTTTCACACAAGAATAAAATGCCCGTGAAATCGAGTGCTGCGTCATGACCAATCTTTTGCTCTATCAACGTATTGCTCAACAACTGGCCGAAGACATCCGCCGTGGGGTCTATCAGCCGGGAGAGCGCGTGCCTTCGGTGCGCAAGATGAGCTCGCAGCTCAATGTCAGCCATGCGACGGTGTTGCAGGCGTATGCCAATCTCGAAGATCAGGGGCTGATCCGCGCCCGGCCGCAGTCGGGTTACTACGTGCACCAGACGCCGGCACTCACCGCACCTACGCCGGACATCGCCCGGGTCGAGCGCCCCGGCCTGGTCACCCGCAGCAGCATCATTCAACAGGTTTTGGTGGAATCCCGTCGCGAAGGCGTGTTCCCGCTGGGCGCTGCAGTACCGAGTGTCGACTATCTGCCGGTGCGGGCACTGCATCAGCAATTGGCCAAAGTCACCCGTTTCCATAGCCCGCGGGCCTTCAGTTACATGTTCAGCCCCGGTTTCGAGCCGTTGCGCCGACAAGTGGCGATCCGCATGCGCGATGCCGGCGTGGTGGTCGATCCGTCGGAAGTGGTGATCACGCACGGCTGTGTCGATGCGCTGCAGATGTCTTTACGCGTGTTGACCCGTCCGGGCGATCTGATTGCGGCCGAGTCGCCGACCTATTACGGGTTGCTGCAACTGGCCGACCTGTTGGGCCTCAAGGTCATCGAGATCCCCAGTGATCCAGCCACGGGCATGAGCCTGGAAGCCCTGCAACTGGCAGCCAACCAGTGGTCGATCAAGGCGTTGGTGCTGACCACCCGGCTGAGTAATCCATTGGGCGGCACCATGCCTGAAGAGCGGCAGAAACAACTGCTGCGCCTGGCGTCGGATTTCGATATCCAGATTGTCGAAGATGATATCTACGGTGAGCTGATGTTCGAGCAGGGGCGCACCAAGTCCCTCAAGGCCTACGATCGGCTGGACCGGGTGATCTATTGCTCAAGCTTCTCTAAAACCCTGTCGCCGGGAGTGCGGATCGGCTGGATGATTGCCGGTAAGTATCAGCAGGAAATCCAGCGCTTGCAGACGTTCAGTACGCATTCTGCGTGCAGCGTCACCCAGATGGGTATCGCCGCTTACCTGGAAAATGGCGGGTACGATCGGCATTTGCGCTTCATCCGCCAGGAATACCGCAAGAACCTCAGTGCCTTCCAGCTGGCGGTGCAGCAGTATTTCCCGGAAGGCACGCAGATGACCCGGCCTACCGGTGGCTTCATTCTGTGGGTGAGTCTGCCGGGCCGAGTCAACACCCAGGAGTTGCACGTGCGGGCCTTGCAGCAGGGCATCAGTATTGCGCCAGGACTGATTTTCAGTAATACCGAGCAATTCAATCACTGCATTCGCCTCAATTGCGGCACGCCATGGAACCGTGAAGCCGAGCGTGCGTTGATGACCCTGGGCATGCTGGCCACCCAACTCTGCCAGGAGATGGCCGGCGGTTTGTAACAGGCTGCTACTGTGCTTGTCTTGTGGGCTGCAACAGGCGAGCATATGCACCTCTGCCGTTTGCACCCACCGTGGGATACATGAAACCTATTCTTCCTGCCGCCTGGCTATTGCTCTGTCTGTTTGCGAGTATTCAGCCGGCATCCGTCGTTGCCGCTTCCGAGCAGGAACAGGCTACCGGCAGTTTCCACGTAGCACCGATAAAAGCCGAACCCGCAAAAAAAGCCTCGTCGGCCAAAAAACCGGCGACGCCCGCGAAAAAGCATCCACCCATTGCCTCCAAGTCGAAACCGGCCAGCGAAGTGGTAAAGACTGAGCTTCCATCCGCCAATCTGGACCTGAGCTTGCCCAAGGATATGGTTCAAGAACTGAAGCCTGTCGGAACGGTACCGTTGACCAAGCGTGAATCGCTGTTGCCCCAGATGTTCGGTGACAAAAGCGGTAGCAGCCCGTTCCAGCTCAACGGACGCCTGCTCAGCAATGAAATGCAGCTGCAACTGCGCAATGAAGAGCGCCGCGAGGTCGAAGGCGCAGCACTGGATTTCGAGTTCAAACAGTAAGTCGTCAAGATCCACGTGCCGCAGGACAGACGCTTTGTCGGAGACTGCATGGTCACGTTCGTTTGCGTTGAAAAACCCGCTCGCAGGTAATTTAAAACAACTGTTTTAGCGGGTACTCTGTGCCCCGTCCTTTAACACATTGCTCGTCGCGAGGAGCTTGTCGTCATGAAATGCCGTGAGGGCTGTGGCGCGTGTTGCATTGCCCCGTCCATCAGTTCACCGATTCCCGGTATGCCCAACGGCAAAGCCGCGGGGCAGCGTTGCCTGCAACTTTCCCCGGATAACCTGTGCAGCATTTTCGGCCAGCCGGAACGGCCGGCGGTGTGTTCGGCCTTCGAGGCCGACCCCGAGGTGTGCGGAAGCAGCAGCGAGGAAGCCATTCGGCTGATCGGCTGGTGGGAGCAAATGACGGCGGCGTGATGTGTTTTACGAACGGAACTTCAACAATAAGGAATAAGACTATGGGTTCGCTGCATCGTATTGCTGTGCTGTGTGGTTTGACGGTCGTGCTGGCCACCTCGGCGGCCCAGGCCGAAGATTGGAAAGTCGCGAAAAACGAAGACGGCATCAAGATCTCCCTGAGTGAAGTGGCCGGGTCCGACTACAAGGCCTACCAGGGCGTCACGCTGATGAAGACCACCGTGGCCAAGCTGCGTGCGTTGCAGGAGGATGTGCCCGGAGCCTGTGCCTGGATTCACGAATGCAAAACCCAGAAGCTGCTCAAGCACGAAGGTGACCAGAGCTGGACCTACACTCAGTTCAACACCCCGTGGCCGGTTACTCCGCGTGATTCGGTGCTGCACGTCACCACCATCGAAGGTGCCGATGGCAGCCTGACCCGCAAGCTCGAAGGTGTACCGAAATACATTCCTGAAGAAAAAGGCTTCGTCCGGGTCGCCAAAGTCAATGGTTTCTGGAAGTTCGTACCCAAGGGCGACCAGATCGAAGTGACCTATCAGGTGCACACCGAACCGGGCGGCAGCGTGCCGTCGATGGTGGCCAACAAGTTTGTGGTGGATGCCCCGTTCAATACCTTGAAAGCCCTCAAGGAACGCGCCGAGAAGTAACGGTTTCGTTCTTTCAAGATGACTTCGTAGCGCCCCGACCGGTTCGGGGCGTTTGCATTTTTGACGGGGGAGGTGGGCGCTTTAATTTGTTTCCGAATATGCGTTGCACGAAATTTTCACCAAGTCTCCAAGACAATTCGCCGGCTCTCCCGCCACACGCTGCATAGTCCTGAATGCAGGATGAAAGAGTCGGGATGAGGGTAGTAATCAATGGCAATGCAGCCGTTGATCGTGCAACATTTGCGCACCGCGCAAACCCCGGGCCTTGTTACGGGCCGAAAAGAGGGCAAGGCGCAGCTGTATTTTCGAAACTTAAACTTCCAATGGGTCCTAAAACGACATGGCAATCCCGGACGCCCTGAATCAGCAGCGAGCCTCTAGTCGCCTGCTGCAACCGACCGTCAAATCGCATCTGGCCTACACGCTGTTGTGTGCCTTGGTCATGATGGTCATGTTCAGCCTGCTGCGCGTCGCGCTGCTGGTTTACAACCGCTCGATGATCCTCGACACACCGGCCTCGACCTTCCTCGAGGCATTCGCCAACGGTCTGCGCTTCGACGTGCGTCTGGTGGTCTATCTGAGCATTCCGTTGCTGCTGGCATTGTTCAGCGCCCGGGCCATGGCGGCACGCGGGCTGTTCCGTCTCTGGCTGACGATCGTCTCCAGCATCGCGCTGTTCCTGGGCCTGATGGAAATGGACTTCTACCGTGAGTTCCACCAGCGCCTCAACGGCCTGGTCTTCCAGTACGTCAAGGAAGATCCGAAAACCGTGATGAGCATGCTCTGGTACGGTTTTCCGGTGGTTCGCTACCTGCTGGCATGGGCCGTGGGCACCTGGATCCTGAGCCTGGCATTCAAGGGCGCCGACCGTGCAACCCGTCCCCGTGGCCCATTCAGTGGCGGCAGCATCGGCACCCGCCAGGTTGCCCCATGGTATGCGCGCATTGCGGTATTCGTGGTGTGCCTGCTGATCTGCGTGGTTGCCGCACGTGGCACCCTGCGCCAAGGCCCGCCATTGCGTTGGGGTGACGTCTACACCACCAACTCGATTTTCGCCAACCAGTTGGGCCTCAACGGTACCCTGCAATTGGTGGCGGCTGCCAAGAGCCGGATGTCCGAGGAACGCGACAACATCTGGAAGGCCACCTTGCCGCAGGAGCAAGCCCAGCAAATCGTGCGTGACATGTTGGTGCTGCCGGACGAAAAACTGGTCGAGGCCGACATGGCCGCCGTACGTCGTGACTACACGCCACCGGCCGACAAGACGCTGCCGATCAAGAACGTCGTGGTGATCCTGATGGAAAGCATGGCCGGTCACTCGGTCGGAGCGTTGGGTGGCCCGGACAACATCACGCCGTACCTCGACAAACTGTCGAAGGAAGGCCTGATGTTCGACCGCTTCTTCTCCAACGGTACCCATACCCACCAGGGTATGTTTGCCACCATGGGTTGCTTCCCGAACCTGCCGGGTTTCGAATACCTGATGCAGACCCCGGAAGGCAGCCACAAGCTGTCTGGCCTGCCGCAATTGCTCAGCGCCCGTCACTATGACGACGTGTACGTCTACAACGGCGATTTTGCCTGGGACAACCAGTCGGGGTTCTTCAGCAACCAGGGCATGACCAACTTCATCGGCCGTAACGACTTCGTTAACCCGGTGTTCTCCGACCCGACCTGGGGCGTGTCCGACCAGGATATGTTCGATCGCAGCCTGCAAGAGCTCAAGGCGCGGGAAAACGGCAAGCCGTTCTATGCGTTGCTGCAAACCCTGTCCAACCACACGCCATACGCCTTGCCGACGCCATTGCCGGTCGAGCGCGTGACCAATCGCGGCACCCTGAACGAGCACTTGACCGCCATGCGTTATGCGGACTGGGCGCTGGGCCAGTTCTTTGAAAAGGCCCGCAAGGAGCCGTACTTCAAGGAAACCCTGTTCATCATTGTCGGTGACCACGGTTTTGGCAACGAACAGCAGATCACCGAAATGGACCTGGGCCGCTTCAACATCCCGATGCTGATGATCGCACCGGGCATCCAGGAGAAGTTCGGCCAGCGTGACCACACCGTGGGCACCCAGATCGACATCGTACCGACCATCATGGGCCGCCTGGGCGGCGAAACCCGCCAGCAATGCTGGGGCCGCGACCTGCTCAACCTGCCTGAGGGCGACAAGGGTTTTGGTGTGATCAAACCTTCGGGTAACGAGCAGACCACGGCCATCCTCAGCGACGACCAGATCCTGGTGTTGCCGAAGGAAAAGGACATGGCGCCAAAGTTGTACCAGTATGAAATGGGCGCTACGCCGCACGCCGAGATCATTGACGATGCACCGCGTACCGCCGAGTTGAAACTCAAGCTCGAAGCGTTCCTGCAAACCGCGACCAAGAGCCTGCTGGACAACACCGCCGGTGTCGTTCACGGCACGCCGCAGTAAGTTGTGACGCAATGGAAAAGAGGCCCTTCAAGGGCCTCTTTTTTTTGTCTGGCGAATTTTTATATTCGCCCGAGCAAGAGCAGGATCAACAGTACCACCAACACCACACCGAGGATTCCGGATGGGCCATAACCCCAACTTCTGGAGTGCGGGAAGACCGGTAAACCACCGATCAGTAACAGGATCAGAAGGATGATCAGTATTGTGCTCATGTCTGTTTCCTTGTTGAAAATGCAGCGGATTGACCATGCCAATCAAGGTCAGTGGGATTGAATTGAATTCGAGCTGCTTAAAAAGTCCGACTCTCGCGCTTGCAGGATAATTCCAGGTTATTTTCAAGTAATTTGAACAGGCCTTTAACTTTCTTGTTGTTGCATCAGTTGCTTCAGGCACTCCCGCGGTTTGCTCGGGCCATTCAGCAATCTGATGGAGCATGGGTCGGGCAATTTCCTTCGCTACACTCGATGCATCTTCCGAGAACAACAAGGCTGTTTGCTATGCAAAATCGCATGATGATCACTGGTGCAGGCTCTGGCCTGGGTCGCGAAATCGCGCTGCGCTGGGCGCGTGAAGGCTGGCAACTGGCCTTGTCGGACGTCAGCGAGCCCGGCTTGCAGGAAACCCTCAAGCTGGTCCGCGAAGCCGGTGGTGATGGTTTTATCCAGCGCTGCGACGTGCGCGACTACAGCCAGCTGACGGCGTTCGCCCAGGCCTGCGAAGTCAAGCTCGGTGGCATCGATGTCATCGTCAACAACGCGGGCGTAGCGTCTGGCGGCTTCTTCAGTGAGTTGTCCCTGGAGGACTGGGACTGGCAGATCGCGATCAACCTGATGGGCGTGGTCAAGGGCTGCAAGGCTTTCCTGCCGCTGCTGGAGAAAAGCAAAGGCAAGATCATCAACATCGCGTCCATGGCCGCGCTGATGCAAGGTCCGGCGATGAGCAACTACAACGTGGCCAAGGCGGGCGTGGTGGCGTTGTCCGAAAGCCTGCTGATCGAACTGGCGCATCAGGAAGTCGGCGTGCATGTGGTGTGTCCGTCGTTCTTCCAGACCAACCTGCTGGACTCGTTTCGCGGCCCGACACCGGCCATGAAAGCCCAGGTCGGCAAATTGCTGGAGAGCTCGCCGATCAGCGCCGCCGACATCGCCGACTACATCTACCGGCAGGTCGCTGCCGGCGAGTTCATGATCCTGCCCCACGAACAGGGCCGCATGGCCTGGGCGATGAAGCAGAAGAACCCGCAACTGCTCTACAACGAAATGACCGCCATGGCCGACAAAATGCGCGCCAAGGCCAGGCAATCCGCAAGCTGATCTTGCTCGCAGGCAACGCTGTGGTTAGGGTGGCCGCCATCGGCCATCCTAGCGAGACACGTGCATGCTCAATTACCTGTGGTTTTTCCTCGCCGCGCTGTTCGAGATTGCCGGTTGTTTCGCCTTCTGGATGTGGCTGCGACAGGGTAAAAGCATGTGGTGGGTAGTACCGGCGCTATTGAGCCTGACCCTGTTCGCCCTGCTGCTGACCCGTATTGAAGCCACCTACGCCGGCCGCGCGTACGCCGCTTACGGCGGCATCTACATCATTGCGTCCATCGGCTGGTTGGCCGTGGTCGAGCGGATTCGTCCGCTGGGGTCGGACTGGCTCGGCGTGGCGCTGTGTGTGGTCGGCGCAAGTGTCATCCTGTTCGGGCCGCGATTCTCCGCGTCCTGACGGATCGGCCTTACAATCAAGCGGCCTGTCAGACCTTTCTGTAAGCCTTGTGCGTGATGGCTGTCAGTCCGGTCTGGATTGCTGTCGGAGCATTGTAGGCCTGCAGCGAGCTGGGCATCTTCAAGGGCCAGTAACCCCTGAAGGACACTCCTCATGCTCGTACTCACCCGCGTTGTGGGCGAAACCATTTCCATCGGTGAAAATATTTCCGTGCGTGTTCTCGCGATCAACGGAAGCAACATTCGCTTTGGCGTCGAAGCGCCTCAGGAAGTCAACGTGCACCGCTGCGAAATCTACGAACGGATCCAGAAAAAACTGGCGAAAACCAAGGAACGCTGAACACTTCAGTCAAACAGGTGCTTGGGCACGTCGTGCTTGAGCATCAGTTGGCATTGCTCGCTTTCCGGGTCGAAGACAATCAGTGCCTGCCCCTTGGTCAAGGCCTGGCGCACGCGCAGTACGCGGGTTTCCAGTGGCGTGTCGTCACCATTGTCCGTGCCGTCGCGGGTGACGAAATCCTCGATCAGGCGGGTGAGGGTGTCGACTTGAAGTTGGTCGTAGGGAATCAGCATAGGCACCTCGGTTGGATCAATGGCGCGATGCTACGGCGAATGTCCGGTATCGGCTAGCCTGGGATCCTGTGTTGTCTGATCTGCCGCCTTCGCGAGCAAGTCGAATCGTCGCACCGCCGCTCCCACAGTTGACCGAGTTCTTTCATGGGAATGCGGTCGAATGTGGGAGCGGGCTTGCTCGCGAAGACTACCTGTCAGACACCGAATATCTCAGCGTTGCAACTCAACTCTACGACCGCTGCCCCACCAGGCTGTCCACCGAAGGCACCCGCGTATCGCTTTCCATCTGGGTATCGTGTTCGAGCTGATGGCTGAAGCGGTCCAGTGACCCTTTGGCCGGTTGCGCATCGCTGGCAAACACTGGCGGGCTGAGGATGTACGCACCGAGCAGGCGACTCAGGGCGGCGAGGCTGTCGATATGGGTACGTTCGTAACCATGGGTGGCGTCGCAGCCGAAGGCGAGCAGGGCGGTGCGAATGTCGTGGCCGGCGGTAACCGCCGAATGTGCATCGCTGAAGTAGTAACGGAACAGGTCCCGGCGCGCCGGCAGCTCGTTGTCGCTGGCCAGGCGCAGGAGGTGGCGCGACAGGTGATAGTCATAGGGCCCGCCGGAGTCCTGCATCGCGATGCTCACCGCGTGCTCGCTGGAGTGTTGGCCGGTCGCGACCGGTGCAATGTCGATGCCGACGAATTCACTGACGTCCCAGGGCAATGCCGCCGCGGCGCCACTGCCGGTTTCCTCGGTGATGGTGAACAGCGGATGGCAGTCGATCATCAGGTCCTGGCCGCTGTCGACGATGGCTTTGAGCGCTGCCAGCAGCGCGGCCACCCCGGCCTTGTCGTCGAGGTGGCGGGCGCTGATGTGGCCGCTTTCGGTGAACTCCGGCAGCGGGTCGAAGGCGACGAAGTCGCCGACGCTGATGCCCAGCGACTCGCAGTCGGCGCGGGTGGCGCAGTAGGCGTCCAGACGCAATTCGATGTGATCCCAACTGATCGGCAGCTCATCCACGGCGGTATTGAACGCGTGCCCGGACGCCATCAGCGGCAAGACGCTGCCGCGGATCACGCCGTTGTCGGTAAACAGGCTGACCCGACTGCCTTCGGCAAAGCGGCTGGACCAGCAGCCGACCGGCGCGAGGGTCAGGCGACCGTTGTCCTTCACCGCCCGCACCGCCGCGCCGATGGTGTCCAGGTGGGCGGAAACGGCGCGGTCAGGGCTGTTCTTCTTGCCCTTGAGCGTGGCGCGAATGGTGCCGCGGCGGGTCATTTCGAAGGGAATGCCCAGTTCTTCAAGGCGCTCGGCGACGTAGCGCACGATGGTGTCGGTGAACCCGGTGGGGCTGGGAATGGCGAGCATTTCCAGCAGGACTTTTTGCAGGTAGCCGAGGTCCGGTTCAGGGATTTTGCTGGTCATGGAAACTCCTGATGAGTTGAGGCCATCGATGGTTTCGATGAGAAGATTTTTGGCTGCCAGTCATGCCGCCTTCGCGAGCAAGCCCAGGCAATGCATCACTAAAAGACCACCGGCTGACTGTGCGGAAACAACAAGTCCACAAATCGCTCCGCCGTGGGCTGCGGTTCATGATTGGCCAGCCCGGCCCGCTCGTTGGCTTCGATAAACACGTATTCGGGCTGATCGGCGGCGGGCACCATCAAATCCAGGCCGACCACGGGAATGTCCAGCGCCCGCGCGGCGCGGATGGCAGCATCTGCCAGCGTCGGATGCAAAATCGCAGTGACGTCCTCGAGAGTCCCGCCGGTATGTAGATTTGCCGTGCGCCTTACGAACAGACGCTCGCCGGCCGGCAGAATGCTGTCGTAGTCATGACCGGCTGCATTCAAGGTGCGCCGGGTCTCGTGATCCAGCGGGATCTTGCTTTCACCACCCGTGGCCGCTTGTCGCCGCCGGCTCTGGGCTTCGATCAAGGCGCCGATGGAGTGTTGGCCGTCGCCGACCACCTCGGCTGGCCGGCGAATGGCGGCCGCGACCACTTCATAACCGATCACCAGAATCCGCAGGTCAAGGCCTTCGTGGAAGCTTTCCAGCAGTACGCGGCTGTCGAATCGGCGGGCGGCTTCGATGGCTTGCTGGACTTCTTCGATGGTCTGCAAATCCACCGCCACGCCTTGGCCCTGTTCGCCGTCCAGCGGTTTGACCACCACTCTGAGGTGCTCATCGAGGAACGCCAGATTGTCATCGGCGGTACCGGCCAGTTGCTGCGCCGGCAGGTTCAACCCGGCAGCCTTGAGCACTTTGTGGGTCAGGCTTTTGTCCTTGCACAGGCTCATGCTGATGGCGCTGGTCAGGTCGCTCAGGGATTCACGACAGCGTACCCGGCGCCCGCCATGGCTGAGGGTGAACATCCCGGCGTCGGCGTCATCGACTTGCACATCGATGCCACGACGGTGTGCTTCCTCGACAATGATCCGCGCATACGGATTGAACGCGGCCTCCGGGCCGGGCCCGAGAAACAGCGGTTGATTGATACCGTTCTTGCGCTTGATGGCGAAGGTCGTCAGGTTGCGAAAACCGAGCTTGGCGTAAAGGTTTTTCGCCTGGCGGTTGTCGTGCAGTACGGACAGGTCGAGGCAAGCGAGCCCGCGACTCATGAAATGCTCGATCAGATGCCGCACCAGCACTTCACCGACACCCGGCCGCGCACAATGCGGGTCGACCGCCAGGCACCACAGGCTGCTGCCGTTTTCCGGATCGTTGAAGGCCTTGTGGTGGTTGAGGCCCATGACGCTGCCGATGATCGCGCCGCTGTCCTCGTCTTCGGCCAGCCAGTACACCGGGCCGCCCAGGTGACGCGCAGTGAGCAGGGTGGGATCGACCGGCAGCATGCCGCGCGCCTGATACAGCTGATTGATCGCCTGCCAGTCTGCATCGCTTTGCACGCGTCGAATGCGGAACCCGCGAAACACCCGGGTCGCTTGGCGATAATCGCTGAACCACAGACGCAAGGTATCGGACGGGTCGAGAAACAGCTGTGTCGGCTCCAGCCCCAGCACTTGCTGGGGCGCGGCGACGTACAGCGCAATATCCCGCTCGCCGGGCTGTTCGTTGAGCAACTCCCCGGCGAGGCTTGCGGCATCGGCAAAGGTGTGGCCGATCAACAAGCGCCCCCAGCCGCAATGCACGGCAATCGGAGCTCCGCCGAGTTCACTGCGATCCTCGGCCAGACGAGCCTGCAAGCGTTCGTAGGAAGGTGACTGGCCGCGCAACAGGCGTTGGCTGAAAGCCGTGGCATGAGGTTTCATCGGTCATATTCCTTGTTCGCTGAGCCACAGGTTGAGGGCCGCCAGTTGCCACAGCTTCGAACCGCGCAACGGCGTCAATTGTCCCTGTGGATCAGTCAGCAGACGGTCGAGCATCGCGGGGTTGAACAGCCCGCGATCCTGGCTGGGATCGAGCAGCAACTCGCGCACCCATTCCAGCGTATCGCCCTGCAAATGCTTGAGGCCCGGCACCGGGAAGTAACCTTTCTTGCGGTCGATCACTTCACTGGGAATCACTTGTCGCGCAGCTTCTTTCAAGACCTGCTTGCCGCCGTCCGGCAGTTTGAAGCGCCCCGGAATCCGTGCCGACAACTCCACCAGGCGGTAGTCGAGAAACGGCGTGCGTGCTTCCAGACCCCAGGCCATGGTCATGTTGTCGACGCGCTTGACCGGGTCGTCCACCAGCATCACCGTGCTGTCCAGGCGCAAGGCCTTGTCCACCGCGGCATCGGCACCGGGCTGGGCGAAATGGGCTTTGACGAAGTCACCGGCGGCGTCATTCGCGGTCAGCCATTTCGGTTGCACGGTGGCGGCGTAGTCGTCGTAGCTGCGATCGAAAAACGCTTCGCGGTACGCGGCATACGGATCACTCGCTCCGTCCACTTGCGGATACCAGTGGTAACCGGCGAACAGTTCATCCGCGCCCTGGCCGCTCTGGACCACCTTGCAATGTTTGGCCACCTCCCGTGACAACAGGTAGAAGGCGATGCAGTCATGGCTGACCATCGGTTCACTCATGGCCCGGAACGCGGCGGGCAGCTGCTCGATGATCTGTTTTTCATCGATGCGCAATTGGTGGTGCCGGGTGCCGTAGTGTTTGGCGATCAGGTCCGAATACTGGAACTCGTCACCGCGCTCGCCACCGGCGTCCTGGAAGCCGATGGAGAAGGTCGACAGGTTGTCCACGCCGACCTCCCGTAACAAGCCCACCAGCAGGCTTGAATCGACGCCACCGGACAGCAGCACGCCGACATCCACCGCCGCACGCTGACGAATCGCCACCGCTTCGCGAGTGCTGTCGAGTACACGGTCGCGCCAGTCTTCGAGGGTCAGGTTCATCTCATCGGCATGCGGGCCGTAGGGCAGGGTCCACCAGGTTTTCTGCTCGGTGCGACCATCGGCTTCGATGCGCATCCAGGTGGCCGGCGGCAGTTTTTCGATGCCCGCCAGCAAGGTGCGCGGTGCCGGGACCACGGCGTGGAAATTCAGATAATGATTGAGCGCTACCGGATCGAGAAGCGGATTGATGTCGCCGCCCTTGAGCAGTGCCGGTAGTGCGGAAGCAAAGCGCAGGCGCTGGCCGGTGCGTGACAGGTACAACGGTTTCACGCCGAGACGGTCGCGGGCGATGAACAGGCATTGGGCATCGCGTTCCCAAACAGCCAAGGCAAACATGCCATTGAGCTTCGGCAGCAGGGCTTCGCCCCAAGCGTGATAACCCTTGAGCAACACTTCGGTGTCGCCAGCGGAATAGAAGGCGTAACCCAGGCTTTCAAGCTCGGCACGCAGTTCGGGAAAGTTGTAGATCGCGCCGTTGAAGGCCAGGGACAAGCCCAATTGCGGGTCGATCATCGGCTGCGCCGAGCCGTCCGACAGGTCCATGATTTTCAGGCGCCGATGGCCCAGGGCAACCGGTCCCTGGCTGTGAAAGCCCCAGGCGTCGGGGCCGCGAGGGGCCAGGTGATGGGTGATTCGCTCCACGGCTGCAAGGTCTGCAGGTTGATGATCAAAACGTAACTCGCCAGCTAATCCGCACATAAATTCCTTACCGGTTTTTCCGTTGGGGAGGGTCAATCGATACCGCGCCAAAACGGCGGGCACTCAGAAACTGACCCACCTCGGTAAGGGGAGTTTTAGATTAATGAGTTATAAGCTGGCGAGACCCGAGCCGAGAGCCGCTGTGCGGGCGCCCTCGACGGCGGTATCGACTATTTGCCCCGGATCAGGCGTCGCAGGGCAAACCGATTGGGGTGACAGGCTTCGGCCACGCTTCTGGGCAGCGGCAGGGGCTCATTGTCCAGCCACGCCGCCAGCAGTTCCCCGGACAATGGCGCAGTGATCAGGCCACGCGAACCGTGGCCGCTGTTGACGTATAAGCCGTCGAGCCACGGGCATGCGACGTCGGGCACCTGCCGGGCATCCTTGCTCAGTGCGGCATAGGCTTGGGCAAACGACTGCGCGTCGGCCAACGGGCCGACGATCGGTAGATAGTCGGGGCTGGTGCAGCGAAAGGCGGCGCGACCCTGGAGGCTTTCGGGGTCGAGGCGGTCGATCGCCAGACGGGAGACCAGATCACGGGAAATCTCTTCGAGCA
The DNA here is from genome assembly GCF_047304225.1 of Pseudomonas sp. Pseusp3. NCBI lineage: Bacteria > Pseudomonadati > Pseudomonadota > Gammaproteobacteria > Pseudomonadales > Pseudomonadaceae > Pseudomonas > Pseudomonas sp. Pseusp3. Next base: position 90,324 of record NZ_JBGLYV010000010.1, read on the forward strand.
TGGCCAGGTTGCCGAGGTGTTCTGCGGTGGTCGGCGTCAGGTCATCGCTCTTGAAATCGAAACTGGCCCCCAGGGTGTGTTCGCCCGAACGGGCAGGGGCGACATAGCCTTCGGCACACACTACGGTGTTCAGGGCGAGGCTCTGCGGGGTTTGCGTCAGACGGGTGATTTGCCCGCGAATGCGTTTGAGCGGCAACCCGGCGCTCTCGGGGAAACGCTGGATTTCAGCAGCACCGGCAAGCACCACCACGGGTGCACTGGCAAGCAAACGCTCGCCGTCCCAGGCTTGCCACTGGCTTTCAACCTTGCGCAGTTGCAGTACATCGTGATGGGTGAGCAATTGAATCTGTGGATGCGCAGCCTGCCACTGGCACAACGCCGGTGGATGCACCCAGCCGCCTTCGGGATAGAACAGGCCGCCGTGTGCCAGGCCGACTCCGGCCACGGCCTGTGCCTCAGGTTGACCCAGCAGGTGCAGCAGGTCCGGCGCAAACGCTGCCGCCAATTGCACCTGGCGTTCGGCTTCCTTGGCATTGAACGCCAGTTGCAGCACGCCGCAATCATCCCAGTCGCGACCCCGTTGCAAGTGTTCGAGCAGTCTGCGGGTGTAGCCAAAACCGCTGACGATCATTTGCGACAGCGCCGTGCCATGGGCCGATAACTTCAGGTAGAGCACGCCCTGTGGGTTGCCCGAGGCTTCCTGGGCAATGGCGTCGTGGCGTTCCAGCAATGTCACTTGCCAGCCCCGTGCGGCAAGGCTGGCGGCGCTGGCACAACCGGCCAGCCCGGCACCGATCACCAGTGCCTGACGCTCGCCGGCCAGCGGAGCGGGGTGGGCAAACCAGGGTTTGTCCTGGGCCGGGGCCGGCGTTTCCCGGGGCCAGCCGAGGAACTCGCCGCGCAGGATTTCCCATTTGTGGCCGATGCCGGGGGTGCGTTTCATCTTGAAACCGGCGGCGTTGAGCAGGCGCCGCACCCAGCCAGTGCTGGTGAAGGTGCTGATGGACGCGCCGGGAGCGGCCAGGCGCGCCAGTTCGGCAAACAGTTCGGCGGTCCACATGTCGGGGTTTTTCGCCGGAGCGAAACCGTCGAGGAACCAGGCGTCGATTCGGGCATCGAGTTGGGGCAGTTGTTCCAGCGCATCGCCGATCAGCAGGGTCAGGGTGACGCGGCCGTTGTCCAGCGTCAGGCGCTGAAAACCCTGATGGATCGCCACGTACTGCGCCAGCAACTGATCGGCAAACACCTTGAGTTCCGGCCACAGCGCCAGGGCACGTTGCAGGTCGGCCGGGCTCAACGGGTATTTTTCGACGCTGACAAAATGCAACCGAGCCCCGGCCGCCGCGTGTTGCTCGAACACCTGCCAGGCGCACAGGAAATTCAGCCCGGTGCCGAACCCCGTTTCACCGATGACCAGTCGCCCGCCCTCGGGCAAGGCCGCAAAGCGTTCGGCCAGGCGGTTCTGCTCGATAAAGACATAGCGGGTTTCGTCCAGCCCCGACTGGTCGGAGAAATACACATCGTCGAACACTCGCGAATACGGGCGACCTTGGTCGTCCCAGTCGAGCTGGGCGTGGGGCAATACAGGTTTCATGGCAGGCTCGGTAACGGCAAGGTCGCCATTCTAGCCGATCGGCGGAGTGGCCAAGCTCTTTGTGGCGAGGAGGACCCTCAGGAAAATCTCTGCTGGCCTTCAGTTCAATCCGCTAGGCTTGCTCACATCTGCAAGGGAGCCGCTCATGTTTGAATCTGCTGAAATCGATCACGCCATCGACAAAGACATCTATGACGCCGAAGTACCGGCCCTGCGCGAAGCGTTGCTCGAAGCGCAATTCGAATTGCAGCAGCAACGCCGGTTTCCGGTGATCGTTTTGATCAACGGCATCGAAGGCGCCGGCAAGGGCGAGACGATCAAGTTACTCAACGAGTGGATGGACCCGCGCCTGATCGAGGTTCGCACGTTTGATCAGCAGACCGACGAAGAGCTGGCGCGGCCACCGGCCTGGCGTTACTGGCGGATGCTCCCGGCCAAGGGCCGCATGGGGATTTTCTTCGGCAACTGGTACAGCCAGATGCTGCAGGGACGGGTCCATGGCGAGTTCAAGGATCCGCGACTCGACCAGGCGATCAATGCCGCCGAGCGTCTGGAAAAGATGCTGTGCGATGAAGGTGCGCTGATCTTCAAGTTCTGGTTTCACCTCTCCAGGAAGCAAATGAAGGCACGCCTCAAGGCGCTGGCCGACGACCCGCTGCACAGTTGGCGCATCAGCCCGCTGGACTGGCAACAGTCGCAAACCTACGACAAATTCGTGAAGTACGGCGAGCGCGTCCTGCGCCGCACCAGTCGCGACTATGCACCATGGCATGTGATCGCCGGGGCGGATGCACATTATCGCAGCCTGGCCGTGGGGCGCATTCTGCTGGAGGGGCTGCACGGTGCATTGCAGCGGCCGACGATCCATCCGGAAAAGGTCAGCGCCGCGCCAGTGTTCCCCAGTGTCGATCAAGTGAACCTGCTTGACAGCCTGGACCTGACCCTGCAGCTGGACAAGGAAGATTACGAAGAACAACTGATCACCGAACAGGCGCGGTTCTCCGGGTTGATGCGTGACAAACGCATGCGCCGCCATGCGTTGGTGGCGGTGTTCGAGGGCAACGACGCGGCCGGCAAGGGCGGGGCGATCCGCCGGGTAGCGGCAGCGCTGGATCCGCGCCAGTACAGCATCGTGCCGATTGCTGCGCCCACCGAAGAAGAGCGGGCGCAACCGTACCTGTGGCGTTTCTGGCGGCACCTTCCGGCCCGGGGCAAGTTCACCGTGTTCGACCGCTCCTGGTATGGCCGGGTGCTGGTGGAGCGCATCGAAGGTTTCTGCAGTCCGGCAGACTGGTTGCGCGCCTACAGTGAGATCAACGACTTCGAGGAACAGGTTACCGACGCCGGTGTGATAGTGGTCAAGTTCTGGCTGGCCATCGACAAACAGACGCAACTGGAGCGCTTCCAGGAACGCGAGGAAATTTCCTTCAAGCGCTTCAAGATCACCGAGGACGACTGGCGCAACCGTGAAAAATGGGACGACTATCGTGCGGCCGTCGGCGACATGGTCGACCGTACCAGCACCGAGATTGCGCCATGGACTCTGGTGGAAGCCAACGACAAGCGTTGGGCGCGGGTCAAAGTCTTGCGCACCATCAACCGGGCACTGGAGGAGGCTTTTGAAAAATCCGACCGGCATGAACGCAAGAAGGGCAAGGGCAAGGATTGAGGCGATGGTTGCGCATACGCGGGGTGAATGATTGTCGCAGCCGGTAATTGGGTGGGCTTATGCTCGGTCCACTCTCAACCGATAACAACAATGAGGTATGCCATGCGTGAAGTGGTGATTGTCGACAGCGTACGGACCGGCCTGGCCAAATCCTTTCGCGGTAAATTCAATATGACCCGCCCGGACGACATGGCGGCCCATTGTGTGAACGCGTTGTTGGCGCGCACCGGTATCGACCCTGCCAGCGTCGAGGACTGCATCGTTGGCGCCGGTTCCAACGAAGGTGCCCAGGGCTTCAACATCGGTCGCAACGTCGCAGTGCTGTCGCGCCTGGGCATCGGCACGGCTGGCATGACCCTCAATCGTTTCTGTTCCTCGGGCTTGCAGGCGATCGCCATTGCCGCGAACCAGATCGCCTCGGGTTGCAGCGACATCATCGTCGCCGGTGGCGTCGAGTCCATCAGCCTGACCATGAAAAGCGTCAACACCGATAACCTGATCAACCCGCTGCTCAAGGAGCAGGTGCCGGGCATCTACTTCCCGATGGGCCAGACCGCTGAGATCGTTGCCCGTCGCTACAACGTCAGCCGCGAAGAACAGGATCTGTACGCCCTGCAAAGCCAGCAACGCACCGCCCAGGCGCAGGCTGCCGGCCTGTTCAGCGACGAAATCGTGCCGATGGCGGTGAAATACCAGGTCGAGGACAAGGCCACGGGCCAAGTGCAGATTCTCGACGGCGTTGTCGATCGCGACGACTGCAACCGCCCTGATACCACCCTGGAAAGTCTGGCCGGGTTGAAACCGGTGTTCGCCGACGATGGCTCGGTGACGGCCGGCAACTCCTCGCAACTGTCGGACGGCGCGTCCATGACCCTGGTGATGAGCCTGGAAAAAGCCCTGGAACTGGGGCTCAAGCCCAAGGCCTTCTTCCGTGGTTTTACCGTGGCCGGTTGCGCGCCGGACGAGATGGGCATCGGCCCGGTGTTTTCGGTGCCGAAACTGCTCAAGGCCAATGGCTTGCGGATTGACGACATCGACTTGTGGGAACTCAACGAAGCGTTCGCCTCGCAGTGCCTGTACAGCCGTAACCGGCTGGAAATCGACAACGCCCGGTACAACGTCAACGGTGGGTCGATTTCCATCGGTCACCCGTTCGGCATGACCGGATCGCGCCAGGTCGGGCATCTCGTTCGCGAATTGCAGCGACGCAACCTGCGTTACGGCATCGTCACCATGTGCGTGGGGGGCGGGATGGGGGC
>NZ_JBGLYV010000110.1:0-17955 GCF_047304225.1 Pseudomonas sp. Pseusp3
GGCCAAGGCACCCGAGCCGAAAGCCGAAGCGCCGGCCCCGGTCGCTGCTGCACCTGCTGCAGCCCGTACTCCGGCCGCGCCACCGGCGGAAAAACCGGCGAGCGAAGCCGAGACCACCGTACGTGTCGATACCGCGCGTCTCGACGAGATCATGAACATGGTCGGCGAGCTGGTGCTGGTACGTAACCGCCTGGTCCGCCTGGGCCTCAACAGCGGCGACGAAGCCATGTCCAAGGCCGTGTCGAACCTCGACGTGGTCACGGCCGACCTGCAAACCGCGGTCATGAAGACCCGGATGCAACCGATCAAGAAAGTCTTCGGGCGCTTCCCGCGCCTGGTTCGCGACCTGGCTCGCCAGCTCAAGAAAGAGATCAACCTGGAACTGGTCGGCGAAGAAACCGACCTCGACAAGAACCTCGTCGAGGCCCTGGCCGACCCGCTGGTCCACTTGGTGCGCAACGCAGTCGACCACGGCATCGAATCGCCGGAAGAACGCGAAGCCTCGGGCAAGGCCCGTGGCGGCAAAGTCATCCTGGCGGCCGAGCAGGAAGGTGACCACATCCTGCTGTCGATCTCCGATGACGGCAAAGGCATGGACCCGAACGTCCTGCGTTCCATCGCGGTCAAGCGCGGCGTGATGGACAAGGATGCGGCCGATCGCCTGAGCGACACCGAATGCTACAACCTGATCTTCGCCCCGGGGTTCTCGACCAAGACCGAGATCTCCGACGTGTCGGGTCGTGGCGTGGGCATGGACGTGGTGAAAACCAAGATTTCCCAGCTCAACGGTTCGATCAACATCTACTCGGCCAAGGGCCAGGGTTCGAAGATCGTCATCAAGGTGCCGCTGACCCTGGCGATCATGCCGACGCTGATGGTCATGCTCGGCAACCAGGCGTTTGCGTTCCCGCTGGTGAACGTCAACGAGATCTTCCACCTCGACCTGTCGACCACCAACGTCGTGGACGGCCAGGAAGTGGTGATCGTGCGGGACAAGGCGCTGCCATTGTTCTATCTCAAACGCTGGCTGGTCAGCTCCGCCGCTCACGAAGAGCAGCGCGAGGGCCATGTGGTGATCCTTTCGGTGGGCACGCAGCGGATCGGCTTTGTCGTCGATCAACTGGTGGGCCAGGAAGAAGTGGTCATCAAGCCATTGGGCAAAATGCTCCAGGGAACCGCAGGCATGTCCGGCGCCACCATCACCGGTGACGGCCGCATCGCGCTGATTCTCGATGTTCCGAGCATGCTCAAGCGTTACGCCACACGGCGTATTTGATTCTGGTGGAGCGGGGCGCCTGGCCCCGCTCCATCTAATGGAGTGTTTATGGCAGTCAAAGTCCTGGTGGTGGACGATTCGGGGTTTTTCCGCCGCCGCGTCTCGGAAATTCTTTCAGCGGATTCGAATATCCAGGTCGTCGGCACGGCGACCAACGGCAAAGAGGCGATTGATCAGGCGCTGGCCCTCAAGCCCGACGTGATCACCATGGACTACGAGATGCCGATGATGGACGGCATCACCGCCGTGCGGCACATCATGCAACGCTGCCCGACCCCGGTCCTGATGTTTTCCTCGCTGACCCATGAAGGCGCGCGGGTCACCCTCGATGCGCTGGATGCCGGCGCGGTGGACTTCCTGCCGAAGAATTTCGAGGACATCTCGCGCAACCCCGAGAAGGTCAAGCAACTGCTGTGCGAGAAGATTCTCAGCATTTCGCGCAGCAATCGTCGAGTCAGCGCCTACAGCGCTCCGGCGCCTGTCGCTGCGCCAGCCCCGACGCCTGCGCCTTCCAGCGTGGGCAGTTATGGCAGCAGCGCGCCCGTGCGTCCGGCAGCGGCACCGATCCCGGCGCGTACGCATGCGGCCACTACGTCGTCGCCCGCGCCAAAACGCAAACCCTACAAGCTGGTGGCCATCGGTACGTCGACCGGCGGCCCGGTAGCCCTGCAACGGGTCTTGACCCAATTGCCGGCCAGTTTCCCGGCCCCGATCGTGCTGGTTCAACACATGCCGGCCGCCTTCACCAAGGCCTTTGCCGAGCGCCTGGACAAGCTCTGCCGCATCAGCGTCAAGGAAGCCGAGGATGGCGACATCTTGCGTCCGGGCCTGGCACTGCTGGCGCCGGGTGGCAAGCAGATGATGATCGACGGCCGCGGCGCAGTGAAAATCCTCCCGGGCGACGAGCGTCTGAATTACAAGCCATGCGTGGATATCACGTTCGGTTCGGCGGCCAAGTCCTACGGCGACAAAGTTCTGGCGGTGGTCCTGACCGGCATGGGCGCCGACGGCCGTGAAGGCGCGCGCCTGCTCAAGCAGGGCGGCAGTTCGATCTGGGCGCAGGACGAAGCCAGTTGCGTGATCTACGGCATGCCGATGGCCATCGTCAAAGCTGAACTCGCCGACGCGGTGTACAGCCTCGACGACATTGGCAAGCACCTGGTCGAGGCCTGTATCTGATGGATGTCCTAAGCCTGATCGGCATCATCATGGCCTTTGTCGCCATCATCGGCGGCAACTACCTTGAAGGCGGTCATCTGGGCGCCCTGGCCAACGGCCCGGCAGCACTGATCGTGCTCGGTGGCACCATTGGCGCCGCGCTGCTGCAATCGCCGATGAGCGCCTTCAAGCGCGCCATGCAGATCCTCGCCTGGATCCTGTTCCCGCCTCGCGTTGACCTGGCCGGTGGCATCGACCGCGTGGTGAACTGGAGCCTGACCGCCCGCAAGGAAGGCCTGCTCGGCCTGGAAGGTATCGCCGACGCCGAGCCCGACAACTACGCGCGCAAAGGCCTGCAGCTGCTGGTCGACGGCGCCGAGCCGGAAGCGATCCGCAGCATTCTGGAAGTGGACTTCTATACCCAGGAAAGTCGCGATGTCGAAGCGGCCAAGGTCTTCGAAAGCATGGGCGGTTACGCGCCGACCATCGGCATCATCGGTGCGGTGATGGGCCTGATTCACGTCATGGGCAACCTGGGTGATCCATCGCAACTGGGTAACGGCATCGCCGTGGCCTTCGTCGCCACCATCTACGGCGTGGCCAGTGCCAACCTGATGCTGTTGCCGATTGCCGCCAAACTCAAATCCATCGCGTTGCGCCAGTCGCGTTATCGCGAGATGTTGCTGGAAGGGCTCCTGTCGATCGCCGAAGGTGAAAACCCTCGCTCCATTGAGTTGAAGCTTCAAGGCTTCATGGATTGATGGGGGTAAAGGACTATGGCACGTCGTCGCCAGCATGAAGAGCATGTAAACCATGAACGTTGGCTGGTTTCCTATGCGGACTTCATCACCTTGCTGTTCGCCTTTTTCGTGGTGATGTACTCCATCTCATCGATCAACGAAGGCAAGTACAAGGTCATTTCCGAGGCATTGATCGGGGTCTTTACCGACTCCGACCGTTCGCTCAAGCCGATCCCCATCGGTGACGAGCGGCCGAAGACCGTGACCCCGGCCAAGCCGCTGGTCAAGGACAGTGACCAGGTCGATGCCGGTCTTGCCGGCGCCAGCGATCCGCTCAAAAGCATCGCCGACGACATCAGCGCGGCGTTCGGTGACCTGATCAGCTCCAACCAGATGACCGTGCGCGGCAACGAGTTGTGGGTCGAGATCGAGCTCAATTCCAGCCTGTTGTTCGGCAGTGGCGACGCCATGCCCAGCGACATCGCGTTCAACATCATCGACAAGGTTGCAGCGATCCTGAAACCGTTCGATAACCCGATTCATGTCGAAGGTTTCACCGACGATCAACCGATCCGCACCGCGCAGTATCCGACCAACTGGGAGCTGTCCTCGGCCCGCTCGGCAAGCATCGTGCGCATGCTGGCGATGCAGGGAGTGAACCCCGGTCGCCTGGCTTCGGTGGGCTATGGCGAGTTTCAGCCGGTGGCCAACAACGCCACTGCCGAAGGCCGCGCGCGCAACCGTCGGGTGGTGCTGGTGGTGTCGCGCAACCTCGATGTTCGCCGCAGCCTGACCGGCACCGGAACCGCCCATGCGCAACCGGATGCCGCATTGAAGCGTGCTGGCACACAAACTGCACCGACCCCGGTCAAGTCGCCGGTACGAGAGAGCGCCGTCAATTCTCCGTCACCCGCATTAACACGTTGAGCTATTTCTCGGTCGATCCATTCGGCCGGGAGGAACAATCCGAATGAGAGTCTGGGCAGTCGCCAATCAAAAGGGTGGTGTCGGTAAAACCACTTCCTCCATCGCTTTAGCCGGTTTACTGGCGGAGGCGGGCAAGCGCGTGGTCGTGGTCGATCTCGACCCCCACGGCTCCATGACCAGCTACTTCGGTTACGATCCCGACGCTCTGGAGCACAGCAGCTACGACCTGTTCCTGCACAAGGGCAACGTGCCGCAAGGCCTGCCGGGTCAACTGCTGTTGTCGACCAGTGACGAACGCATCTCCCTGTTGCCCTCCAGCACCGCACTGGCCACCCTTGAGCGCCAGTCGCCGGGGCAGAGCGGCTTAGGCCTGGTGATTGCCAAGAGCCTGGCGCAACTGTGGCAGGACTTCGATTACGCCGTGATCGACAGCCCGCCATTGCTCGGCGTGCTGATGGTCAATGCCTTGGCGGCGAGCCAGCAACTGGTGATCCCGGTGCAGACCGAACACCTGGCGGTCAAAGGCCTTGAGCGCATGGTCAACACCCTGGCGATGATCAACCGCTCTCGCAAACAGGCGCTGCCGTTTACCATCGTGCCGACGCTGTTCGACCGGCGCACCCAGGCGTCCCTCGGCACGTTGCGCGTACTACGCGACAAATTCCCCGACGAAATCTGGCAGGGCTATATCCCGGTGGACACGCGCCTGCGCGATGCCAGCCGTGCCGGACTGACCCCTTCGCAGTTCGATGGCAAGAGCCGTGGCGTTCTCGCTTACCGCGCGTTGCTCAAGCATCTGCTGGCGGCACAACTTGTTCCGCAGGTGGCCTGAGATGAATCCAGCCCCTGTAGGAGCGAGCTTGCTCGCGATGGACGACAACGATAACGCGGGCCTCCTGGAGATACGCGGCGCTCACACCTCCATCGCGAGCAAGCTCGCTCCTACAGGTGCGTGCCAATGAACCGGCCGTTGAAGACCACGTCGCGGCCGCAACTGGCTTTGCAGTCGTACCTGGATAGCTTGCTGCAGGAAGTGACCGAAGAATTCACGCTGCCCATAGAGGCAGTGGCCGAGGCTATAGCGGCCGAAGCGGTGCTGGACGAGTTCCAGGCCGCAGTGCTTGAAGAGCAGGCCCGCGACGCCGCAACAGCTGTCACGGCCGCTCCGGTGCAGGCATCGGTAGCGCCAGCATTCAAGGCTCCCGTGATCGAAGCCCCGGCACCAATCATGGCGCCGGTATCGACCATCGCACCGTTGCTCCAGGCGTTGGTGCCGCCGGCCGCAGAGGTGCAGCCAGCACCGGAGCCAGTGGTTGTCGAAGTGCATCAAGCGCTGGTGGCGCCCGTCGTTGAAGTTCATCTGCCGCCGAGCAATACGCCGCCACCGGTGGACACCGATGGTCGTCCGTCCTGGGCCGCCGAACCGTTCGAATGCCTGCTGTTCGATGTCGCCGGCTTGACCCTGGCGGTGCCGCTGGTGTGCCTTGGGTCGATTTACTCCCTGGCCGGTCACGAGTTGACACCGTTGTTCGGCCAGCCGGAATGGTTCCTTGGCATCCTGCCCAGCCAGGCCGGCAACCTCAAGGTGCTCGATACCGCGCGTTGGGTCATGCCCGACCGTTACCGCGACGATTTCAAGCAAGGCCTGCAATACGTGATTTCGGTCCAGGGCTACGAATGGGGCCTGGCCGTGCATCAGGTCAGCCGCTCGTTGCGTCTGGACCCGAATGAAATCAAATGGAGAAGTCATCGAGGTCAGCGGCCATGGCTCGCCGGCACGGTGATCGAACACATGTGCGCCTTGCTCGATGTTGCCTCCCTGGCCGAGTTGATCGCCAGTGGCGGGGCAAAGCACATGTCCGGCAGCAAGCCGAACCACACACCGACAAACATTAAATAAACAACAGGCGACGCCACTCGATGGCGTTGCACGAAACACACACCGCCAGGGCGGTTTCTTGAGGGGACAGGGTATGAATGACAAGGCGACGGCGGCAAAAGGTTCCGAAGATCCGATCCTGCAATGGGTCACCTTCAAGCTGGACAACGAGACCTACGGCATCAACGTGATGCGCGTTCAGGAAGTCCTGCGTTACACCGAAATCGCCCCGGTCCCGGGCGCCCCGAGCTACGTGCTGGGCATCATCAACCTGCGCGGCAACGTCGTCACCGTGATCGACACCCGTCAGCGCTTCGGCCTGATGAATGCCGAGATCAGCGACAACACCCGTATCGTCATCATCGAAGCCGACAAGCAAGTGGTCGGGATCATGGTCGACAGCGTGGCCGAAGTGGTTTACCTGCGTCAGTCGGAAATCGAAACCGCGCCGAACGTGGGTAACGAAGAGTCCGCCAAGTTCATTCAAGGCGTGTGCAACAAGAACAACGAACTGCTGATCCTTGTCGAGCTCGACAAGATGATGAGCGAAGAAGAATGGTCGGAACTGGAGAGTATCTGATTGATTCTCGAGGTTGCGGTCATTGTCCTGTTCCTGTTCTGGGCAGGCACGCTGGCAATGTTCCTGGCATACATCCGCGGTCAAAAGCAGATCGCCGCGCAACAGACCCAAGGTGATGCGCTGCGCGATCAGCGCATCAAGGACCTGGGCAAACGCGTCGACGACTACCAGAACGGCAATGTGCGCATGGGTGAAGACCTGCATGAGCTACGCGCGATAGTCGCGCCACTGCCGGACAAACTCGCCCAGCTGGAACAGCGTGATCCTTCGAGCCTGTCGTTTGCCCAGGCTGCGCGACTGGTCGGCATGGGCGCCAGCGTCGACGAACTGACCCAGTCCTGCGGCTTGACCCAGGCTGAGGCGGAGTTGATGAGCAAGTTGCACAAGAACTGAGTTTTGCGAACTCGCTGAAATGGCTTTCGCGAACAGGCTCGCTCCCACAGTCGTTCTATGTCGGACACAAAAGATGTGTTCACTGAAGATCGCCTGTAGGAGCGAGCTTGCTCGCGATGGTCGTTAACGATGACGCGGGTTTCCTGGAGAAACCCGGCGCTCATACCCCCATCGCGAGCAAGCTCGCTCCTACAGTGGTTCTATGTCGAACACAGAACAGGTGTTCACCTGAGATCACCTGTGGGAGCGAGCCTGCTCGCGAAGGCGCCTGCGAATGCGCCGCTATCATCCCCGCGATCCGACGCATCCCCCTTCATCCCCAGACAGGTATTACGCCGTCGTAGTCTCCTGCCTATAGCCTTCTCAGATCCCGCCGCCTTGTAATTGCAACCTGCCATCAGTAGTTTGATCATCTTGTTCAAAATATGCAGTGCCAGGGAGGCTTATGATCGACATTTTGCGTGGTACACCGCTGTGGGTTTATGCGGTTTTTCTGATCCTGACTTATTACGGTGTCATTGCCTGTTTCAAGAATCACGTGTCGAAAAGGTCATTGCAGATCACTCCGGTGATATTCGTGATCCTGTCTCTGGCTTCGCTGAATCTCTCCCAAGGTGTAGTCATTCCCCTCTCGGCCTACGTACTCGGGCTATTGGCTGGATCGTTACTCGCATTGCGTTTTTACTCGTACACGAATGTGAAGTGCGTGGGAGAAACGTTGGAGTTGGGCGGTACAGTCAAGGTGCTGATGGTGTATTGGGGCTTCTTTGCATGGCGTTACTACCTTGGCTATCAGGCAGCGATGTATCCGGAAATGGCCAATGAATTGCCGATGACGGCATGGTCGGCACTGGGGGCTGGCTTTATCAATGGATTGATTATTGGTCGCAGTCTCAAGCTTTTGCGTTTTTTCAAATTTGAAAGCGTCGCGCAGACATCGATGAAGAGAGTGCGCAAAAGCGGCTAGAAGCCTGTAGGAGCGAGCCTGCTCGCGATGGACGTTAACGATGACGCGGGCTTCCTGGAGAAACGCGGCGCTCATGCCTCCATCGCGAGCAAGCTCGCTCCTACAGTGGTTCCATGTCGAACACGGAGCATGTATTCACCTGTAGGAGCGAGCTTGCTCGCGATGGACGTCAACGATGACGCGGGCTCCCTGGAGAAACGCGGCGCTCATGCTTCCATCGCGAGCAAGCTCGCTCCTACAGTGTTTTTATGCCGGACATGGAATATGAAATGGCATCCTCGAATCCTCAGTAATCATCCCCGCGTTCAGTAATGTCCTTCTCGGCCAGCAGCGCTTCCTGATCCATCCCCGCCGGAAATTTCCCCTTCAGATTCCACGCAAATGCAATGATCTCGGCAATCGTCAGATAGAGCTCCTGCGGAATGCTGTCCCCCAGCTCCATGCGCGCCAGCAGTCTCACCAGTTCGGCGTTTTCGTAGATCGGCACTTCGCAGTCGCGGGCGATGCGCAGGATTTCTTCGGCCAGTTCTTCGTCACCCTTGGCGGTGAGGGTGGGGGCGTGGGTGCCGTCGTATTTGAGGGCGATGGCCTGGCGTGGGGTGTTGGGGTTGTTCATGCGGTGTCATCCACCCAGCGTTGTTCGAGGCGGGTTTGCGGGCCTTGGGGCGGTGTGCCGAGGTGGCAATCCAGGTCGCCGACGTTCAGGCCGGCGGACAGCAAGCGGTCACGCAGCCCGCTCAGATTGCTTTCGATCAGGCTGGCGGTGTAAGGCCGCTCTGCCCAGAGCTGGCTGGAGAGGGTGCCTTTGATCAGTTGCGCCTGAATTTGCAGCGGCCCCAAAGGCTCCATGGCGAAGGCCAACTCCACACGCCACAGCTGTTGTTTGGGTTCGCGTTCTTCGCGACGTTCCTTAGGCTGTTCTTTTTCGGGCGCGTCTTCACGCTGGATTTTGACCTGCAGCGGCACGATGTCCTGCATGTTGCGCATCGGGATTTCCAGCTGCCAGGTGCTCATCAGGCGGCCGTCGGCGGTGACGCCGGTTTGTTCCAGGCTCGACAGCTGATGGCTTTGCAGGCGCGATACTGCCGCAGCGGCCAGGCGCAGCAGGTGTTCGAGGTCGTCGTTTTCACCATCGGCGCTTTGTAACAGGCGTTCGGGCAGCGGGAAACCGGTTGGCGGCGGTTTGGCGCTGACCTGACCGAGCATGCCCAGGGCATTGCGGACAAAATTCGGCATGGCCTGGGCCAGGGTATTGGCGGCGATGATCGCGCCGAGGCTGGTGTTGGCCGGCAACCCCTGGCTCAACTGCGCAACCAGTTTGAGCAGGTCGCCTTTCATGTCCGGTGCGAGTGTCGGGTTTTGCCCGGTCAGCAGTTTGCTTTCGAGAAACACGCCGCTGCTGGCCAAAGCCTGAGCCAGGCCCTTGGGGGTGCTCAATTGCTGGACATCCGGCAGGCCGGCGAGCAGCCGGGTAGCGGCGCTGCGCAATTCAACGGAGGTCTGGTCCGAGGCCGGCAAGTTCTGCAGGAGCTTGAGCAAGCCGTCCAGCGAGCCCTGGCGGCTTTGCTGGTCGACCAGTTGCCGGGTCACCGCCAGTTGTTCCTGGCGGCTGCTCAGTGGCACGAACTTCACGGTCCGGGCGTCCTGCACCTGCGCGCTCAACAAGGTGCCGATGCGCAAGGGCTGCGGACTGTCGATGTTCAGGGTGCTGCCGCTCAGTGCGGTATTGAGCAGGCTCACCATCGAGCGAAACACCAACGGCTGGCCGGGCACCTGCGGCAGCACTTGCGAGGTCAATACCTTGCCCTGCAGCAGGGTACCAACGGGCAGTTGCGCGGTGTCGAGGCGGGTGAGGGTGGCGACGCTGGAGGCAATGGCCTGTTGCACCGTCACGGCCAGATTGCCGGCCGAGGGTTGGCTGACGACCAGCGTGGTGCCCTGGGCCAGCGGTTGATTGCCGGTGGTCTGGACCGTGGTCTGGCGGCCGTTGTCGAGGGTGACCTTGAGCAGCATCTGGAAAGTCTGATCCGCCTGCTTGAGCGACAACACTTCGGCCTGGGCGGTTTGACCGACGCTGATCAGGCCCTCCACCGGCGTCAGCAACTTGAGCAACTCACCGCTGACCACCTGCGCACGTGAAGTCACCGGGACGGTTTGCGCCAGCGGGAGGATGTTCATTTCGCCTGTCATACGAGGTCACAACCTGAGGAAAATGCACTCTTTAGAGTAAGGTCTGGCATGTATAATGCCGCGCCGTTGTATCCAAAAATGGCGAAAATTTTGCAATTGTTTGACGCAGCTCTCTAGAACAAGACGTCATTGCATCTATGCTGCATCTCTTTAACGGCCGCGCCAGTGCCGACTTGAACCGTATAAGGCCCGTGAACCCTTGACCAGTCCAGTCCTGCAAACCGTTGCCCTTGCCTGTGAGCGAGACCTTCGGCTGCTCTTCGAAAATCTCGATTTGAGACTGGCCAGTGGCGAAATGGTGCAAATCAGTGGCCCCAACGGCAGTGGCAAGACCAGCCTGCTGCGCCTGCTCTCGGGGCTGATGCACCCGACCGCCGGTCAAGTGTTGCTCAACGGCAAGCCCCTCGATGAGCAGCGCACTGAGCTGGCGCGCAACCTGCTGTGGATCGGCCATGCGGCGGGAATCAAGGATTTGCTGACACCGGAGGAGAACCTGAGCTGGCTCTGCGCCCTGCATCAACCGGCCTCCCATGAAGCGATCTGGCAAGCTCTGGCGGCGGTCGGATTGCGCGGTTTCGAAGATGTTCCCTGCCATACCCTGTCCGCTGGCCAGCGGCGTCGCGTCGCATTGGCGCGTTTGTATCTGGACAGCCCGCCGCTGTGGATTCTCGATGAGCCGTTCACCGCCCTCGACAAGCAAGGCGTGGCGCAACTCGAAGAACACCTGGCCGCTCACTGCGAACGTGGCGGCATGGTGGTGTTGACCACCCACCACACGCTGAGCCGGATGCCGGCCGCTTATCGCGACATCGATCTGGGGAATTGGGCCGTATGAGTGTTTTTGGCCTGTTGGTCGCCCGTGAGGCCCGTCTGCTGTTCCGCCGTCCCGCGGAGCTGGCGAATCCGCTGGTGTTTTTCGCCATCGTCGTTTCCCTGTTCCCGTTGGCGGTCGGTCCCGAGTCTCAATTGTTGCAAACCTTGTCTCCGGGGTTGGTCTGGGTCGCGGCACTTTTATCGGTTCTGCTCTCGCTGGACGGGCTTTTCCGCAGTGATTTCGAAGACGGATCCCTTGAACAGTGGGTCCTTTCGCCGCACCCCCTGGCTCTTCTGGTTTTAGCCAAAGTGCTGGCACACTGGGCTTTTTCCGGCCTGGCACTGGTTTTGCTCGCACCTTTGCTGGCACTGATGCTCGGTTTGCCTGCCGCCTGTCTGCCAGTGTTGCTGCTTTCGTTGCTGCTCGGTACACCGGTACTGAGCCTGCTCGGTGCGGTGGGTGCGGCACTGACAGTAGGGTTGAAGCGTGGTGGCCTGTTGCTGGCACTGCTGATTCTGCCGTTGTACATCCCGGTATTGATCCTTGGCAGTGGCGCCTTGCAGGCGGCCTTGCAGGGCATGCCGGCGACCGGTTATCTGCTGTGGCTTGGTAGTCTGACCGCCCTGGCGATAACCCTGACACCTTTTGCAATAGCTGCTGGCCTGAAGATCAGCGTCGGCGAATAATGAGGTCTGGTTGTTTTTTGACCAGTAAAGACCCTGGCTCTTCACAGTAAAGAGCAACCGTGATGGAAACAGTATGAACTGGACGTGGTTTCACAAGCTCGGCTCGCCCAAATGGTTTTACGGCATCAGCGGCAAAATGCTGCCCTGGCTGAGCGTCGCGGCGTTGCTGCTGATCAGCGTTGGCGTGGTCTGGGGCCTGGCCTTCGCGCCGCCGGACTATCAGCAGGGCAACAGCTTTCGCATCATCTATATCCACGTTCCGGCCGCCATGCTGGCGCAGTCCATCTACGTGATGCTGGCCGTGTGCGGCATCGTCGGGCTGGTGTGGAAAATGAAACTGGCCGACGTCGCCCTGCAATGTGCGGCGCCCATCGGCGCATGGATGACCGCCGTGGCGCTGGTCACCGGCGCGATCTGGGGCAAGCCGACCTGGGGCTCGTGGTGGGTCTGGGATGCACGACTCACGTCTATGCTGATCCTGCTGTTCCTGTACTTCGGTCTCATTGCGCTGGGCAACGCGATCAGCAATCGTGACAGCGCGGCCAAGGCCTGTGCGGTGCTGGCGATTGTCGGCGTGATCAACATCCCGATCATCAAGTACTCGGTGGAGTGGTGGAATACCCTGCACCAGGGCGCGACCTTCACCCTCACCGAAAAACCGGCGATGCCCGCTGAAATGTGGCTGCCATTGCTGCTGACGGCGTTGGGCTTCTATTGTTTCTTTGGCGCGGTGTTGCTGCTGCGCATGCGTCTGGAAGTACTCAAGCGCGAAGCCCGGGCCAGTTGGGTCAAGGCCGAAGTGGAAAACAGCCTGGAGGTCGCTCGATGAGTTTTGCTTCATTCGGCGACTTCATCGCCATGGGCCATCATGGCCTGTATGTCTGGTCAGCCTATGGCATCTGCCTGGCGGTGCTGGCCCTCAACGTGGCGGCGCCGATCCTGGCCCGCAAGC
Source organism: Pseudomonas sp. Pseusp3 (assembly GCF_047304225.1). Lineage (NCBI taxonomy): Bacteria > Pseudomonadati > Pseudomonadota > Gammaproteobacteria > Pseudomonadales > Pseudomonadaceae > Pseudomonas > Pseudomonas sp. Pseusp3. The sequence goes on from NZ_JBGLYV010000110.1 coordinate 12,563, forward strand.
GGTATCTGCAACAAGAGGCGCGTCGTTTGCGCCGGGAGAACGGCAAGTGAATCCGCTGCGCAAAAAGCGTCTTATCATCATTCTCGCGATCCTGGTCGGGGTCGGCGCTGCCGTCGGCCTGGCCCTGAGCGCCCTGCAGCAGAACATCAATCTGTTTTACACACCGACCCAGATCGCCAACGGCGAAGCCCCGCTGGACACGCGAATTCGCGCCGGCGGCATGGTCGAGAAGGGTTCGCTGGAGCGTTCCAGCGATTCCCTGGACGTGAAGTTCGTCGTCACCGACTTCAACAAATCCGTGACCATCACTTATCGTGGCATCCTTCCGGACCTGTTCCGCGAAGGGCAGGGCATCGTCGCCCTGGGCAAGCTCAATGCCGATGGCGTGGTGGTGGCCGATGAAGTGCTGGCCAAGCACGACGAGAAGTACATGCCGCCGGAAGTGACCAAGGCATTGAAAGACAGCGGTCAATCGGCTCAAACGCCCGCGAAGGAGGGTTGATCCATGACATCCGGCATCTTTATTCCCGAACTGGGTCATCTGGCGATGATCCTGGCCCTGTGCTTCGCCCTGGCCCAGGCCGTGGTACCGCTGCTCGGTGCGTGGCGCAATGATCGCCTGTGGATGAGCCTGGCCCAGCCGGCCGCGTGGGGGCAGTTCACCTTTCTGGTGTTTGCCTTCGGCTGCCTGACCTACGCCTTCATGGTCGATGACTTCTCCGTGGCCTATGTGGCCAACAACTCCAACAGCGCGTTGCCGTGGTACTACAAGTTCAGTGCCGTGTGGGGCGCCCACGAAGGCTCCTTGCTGTTGTGGGCCTTGATTCTCGGCGGCTGGACCTTCGCGGTGTCGGTGTTTTCCCGGCAGTTGCCGCAGGTCATGCTGGCCCGCGTGCTGGCGGTGATGGGCATGATCAGCACCGGTTTCCTGCTGTTCCTGATCATGACCTCCAACCCGTTCAAGCGCATCCTGCCGCAAGTGCCCGGCGACGGTGCCGACCTCAACCCGTTGCTGCAAGACATCGGCCTGATCGTGCATCCGCCGATGCTGTACATGGGCTACGTCGGCTTCTCGGTGGCCTTCGCCTTCGCCATCGCCGCGCTGATGGGCGGTCGCCTGGATGCCGCGTGGGCGCGCTGGTCGCGTCCGTGGACCATCGTGGCCTGGGCGTTCCTCGGCATCGGTATTACCTTGGGTTCGTGGTGGGCGTACTACGAACTCGGCTGGGGCGGCTGGTGGTTCTGGGACCCGGTGGAAAACGCCTCGTTCATGCCATGGCTGGTGGGCACCGCACTGATTCACTCGTTGGCGGTCACGGAAAAACGTGGCGTGTTCAAGAGCTGGACCGTGTTGCTGGCCATCGCTGCGTTTTCGCTGAGCCTGTTGGGTACTTTCCTTGTGCGCTCCGGCGTGCTGACGTCGGTGCACGCCTTTGCGTCCGATCCGGAACGCGGGGTGTTCATCCTGATTTTCCTGCTGTTCGTGGTCGGTGGTTCATTGACGCTGTTCGCCCTGCGCGCGCCGGTGGTCAAGAGCCAGGTGGGCTTCAACCTCTGGTCCCGGGAAACGCTGTTGCTGGGCAACAACCTGGTGCTGGTGGTGGCGGCATCGATGATTCTGCTCGGCACCTTGTACCCGTTGATTCTGGACGCCATGACTGGCGCCAAGCTGTCGGTCGGCCCGCCGTACTTCAACGCGCTGTTCATTCCGTTGATGGCGCTGCTGATGGTGGTGATGGCGGTCGGCGTGATCGTGCGCTGGAAGGACACCCCGGTGAAATGGCTGGTGAGCATGCTGACGCCGGTGTTGTTGGGCAGCGCTGCCATGGCCGTGGTGGCCGGCGTCGCGTACGGCGATTTCAACTGGGCAGTGCTCGCCACCTTCATGCTCGCCGCCTGGGTGTTGCTGGCCGGCGTGCGTGACATCTTCGACAAGACCCGGCACAAGGGCCTGATCAAAGGCCTGCCAACCCTGACCCGCAGCTACTGGGGCATGCAGATCGCGCACCTGGGCATTGCCGTATGTGCGCTCGGTGTCGTGCTGTCGAGCCAGAACAGTGCCGAGCGTGACCTGCGCCTGGCGCCGGGCGAGTCCATGGACTTGGCGGGTTATCACTTCATCTTCGAAGGCGCCAAACACTTCGAAGGCCCGAACTTCACTTCCGACAAGGGCACCGTCCGGGTGATCCGCAACGGCAAGGAAGTCAGCGTGCTGCATCCGGAAAAACGCCTGTACACCGTGCAGAACTCGGTGATGACCGAAGCCGGGATCGACGCCGGGTTCACCCGCGACCTCTACGTCGCCCTCGGTGAGCCGCTGGGTAACGGTGCCTGGGCTGTGCGCGTGCACGTCAAGCCGTTCGTGCGCTGGATCTGGTTCGGTGGTTTGCTGACAGGTGCAGGCGGGTTGCTGGCTGCGCTGGATCGGCGTTATCGGGTCAAGGTAAAAAGCCGCGTGCGCGAAGCACTGGGCATGTCTGGAGCCACTGCATGAAGCGTTGGTTGATGTTGTTGCCACTGGCGATTTTTCTGGTGGTTGCCGTGTTTCTTTACCGTGGGTTGTACCTGGATCCGGCCGAGTTGCCTTCGGCCATGATCAACAAGCCGTTCCCGGAGTTTTCCCTGCCGGCGGTGCAGGGCGACAAGAGCCTGACCCGCGCTGACATCCTCGGCAAACCGGCGCTGGTCAACGTCTGGGGCACCTGGTGCATTTCCTGCCGGGTCGAACACCCGGTGTTGAACAAGCTGGCCCAACAGGGCGTGGTGATCTACGGCATCAACTACAAGGACATCAACGCCGATGCCTTGAAGTGGCTGACGGATTTTCATAACCCGTATGCACTGGATATCCGTGACGACCAAGGCTCGCTGGGCCTGAACCTCGGTGTATACGGCGCGCCGGAAACCTTCTTCATCGACGCCAGGGGCGTCATCCGTGACAAGTTCGTCGGTGTGATCGACGAGCAGGTCTGGCGCGAAAAACTGGCGGCCAAGTACCAGGCGCTGGTCGACGAGGCCAAGCCATGAAGCGCTGGATCGCTGCCGCCGTTCTGGGCCTGAGCATGGCGGGCGTGGCCCACGCGGCCATCGACACCTACGAGTTCGCCAACGAAGGCGATCGTGAGCGTTTTCGCGAGCTGACCAAAGAGCTGCGTTGCCCCAAGTGCCAGAATCAGGACATCGCCGATTCCAACGCCCCCATTGCCGCCGACCTGCGCAAAGAGATTTTCCGCATGCTCGGCGAGGGCAAGGACAACCAGCAGATCATCGACTTCATGGTCGACCGCTACGGTGATTTCGTCCGCTACAAACCGGCCCTGAATGCCAAGACCGCCTTGCTCTGGTTCGGCCCCGCCGGCTTGTTGCTCGGCGGTGTGGTGATCATCGCGGTGATCGTCCGCCGTCGTCGCGTGCAACGTGCCGACACCCCGGGCTCGCTTTCTGCCGAGGAGCGCTCGCGCCTCGACCACCTGTTGGATAAAACCAAGAATGATTGATTTCTGGCTCGCTGCAGGTCTGCTGCTTCTGGTTGCCCTGAGTTTTCTGTTGATCCCGGTGCTGCGCAGCCGTCGCGCCCAGCGTGAAGAGGATCGTACCGCCCTGAACGTGGCGCTTTATCAGGAACGCGTGGCTGAGTTGCAGACTCAGCAGGAAGAGGGCGTGCTCGATGCGGCGCAAATGGATGCCGGTCGCGCCGAAGCCGCCCGTGAGTTGCTGGCGGACACCGAAGGCGTCGAAACGCCGCAGGTATCGCGCTTGGGCAAACCCTTGCCGTTGCTGGCGGCCATTCTGGTGCCGGTGCTGGGTCTGGGGCTGTATATGCATTACGGTGCCAGCGACAAGGTCGAACTGACCCGCGAATTCTCCCAGGCACCCAAGACGATGGAGGAGATGACCCAGCGCCTGGAGCGTGCGGTCGCCGCTCAACCGGATTCCGCTGAAGGCACGTACTTCCTCGGTCGTACCTACATGGCTCAGGATCGCCCGGCGGATGCGGCGAAAATGTTCGAGCGCACGGTGAACCTGGCCGGGCGTCAGCCCGAGTTGCTCGGTCAATGGGCCCAGGCCCAGTACTTCGCCGATGGCAAAAAGTGGTCGGACAAGGTCCAGGCCCTGACCGACGAAGCGCTCAAGGCTGATCCGAAGGAGGTCACCAGCCTCGGTCTGCTCGGCATCGCCGCGTTTGAAGGCGAGCGCTATCAGGACGCCATTGATTACTGGAATCGCCTGCTGGCGCAGTTGCCGCCGGACGACAAATCCCGCGAGGCGTTACAAGGCGGGATTGTCCGGGCCACGGAGAAGCTGGTGGCCAGTGGCGGCAAGGTTGCGCAAGCACCGGCAGCCAAGGCCTCGGCTTTGCTCAAGGTCAGCGTCGATCTGGCAGCGGACCTCAAGACCAAGGTCCAGCCTGGCGACAGCGTGTTCATCTTCGCCCGTGCGATCTCCGGTCCTCCGGCCCCGCTGGCGGTCAAGCGCATGACCGTGGCCGACCTGCCGGTGACTGTCGAACTGGGTGATGCCGACGCGATGATGCCGCAATTGAAACTGTCGAACTTCCCTGAAGTCCAACTGGTTGCGCGTATTTCCCGTGCCGGCAAACCTACCGCTGGCGAATGGATCGGTCGCAGCCAGCCTCTGGCCAGCAGCACCACCGCGCCGCAAACACTGACCATCGACAGCCCGGACAAATAACAGGAAAACGCAATCATGACCGCATTCGCTCGTATCACCCTGCTCAGCGTCGTTATGGGGTTAAGCGCTTGTGCGGTCCAGCGACCAGCGGAGCATGAGGCACCACCGCCGATCCCGCCGTCGCAGCCCAGCCCCACGCCTTCGACGTCGCCCGTACCGAGCAAGCCGAGCATCCCGGCCAAACCCTCCAAGCCGTTGCCACGTACCTCGGCCAGCTTCGCGCCACCACCGGGGGGCAACAGCTATTGGGATCCGAAGCTTGGGGTGTATGTGCTGGATGACCAGCCCAATACTTTCTATCGCCAGCGTACCTACTATCGCTGGGATAATGGCTGGAGCCGGTCGATCAGTCCGAAGGGGCCGTGGGAGGAGACTGATATTCACGGTGTACCGGGTGGGCTGGGGCGGCAATTCGGGCAGTAACGCATCAAGGCGGCTTTCGGGTCGCCTTTTTTGTGCCTGCTCTGGAATGTGATTGGCGGTTCACTGCTGAACTCTGTGGGAGCGGGCTTGCTCGCGAAGGCGGCCTGACGGAGTACATATCCGTTTTTTGGGTAACGGCGGCTTATGGTTCCGCCCTTACGGCGGGTCCCTTTTGTCAAACGACACAAAAGGAACCAAAAAGTCTCGCCCCTTACGTACGGCCCCTCGCTTAGGCTCGGGGTTCCTTCGCTCCGGCATTCATCCGGGGGCATTGCCCT